>DASXWF010001527.1:0-2534 GCA_036503835.1 Polyangiaceae bacterium
TGCCCCTTGCCCCTGCCCCTTTGCTCCTGCCCCTTGCCCCTGCCCCTAAAGCAGCCCCATCCGTCTCCGCACCGCCAGCGCCGACTCGCTCACCCAAAAGCTCAAAAGATCGTTCGCCTGGCGCGTCCCCCAGGCGAGCGCTGCCCCCTGCGCCCCCGAGAGATCTCCCTCGTTCTTCCGCACGAGCGTCACCGCCGCCGGTAGATCGTCCGCGACGAGCACTGCCGCGCGCGCCGACCCGAGCTTCACGCGCGCGACCCAGTCGTTGAAGTCGACCCGCGGCGAAGCGGCGTATTCGCGCGCGGCGTCCTCGATCGGGCCACGGCCGAGCCACGGCAGCGAGCGCGAGACGCGCCGGGCGAGCGCCGCGATCGATTCCTCGCCCGCGGCGGTCGCCGGGAAGCTCGGCTCCACGCTGCGCGCGGCGGCGCCCAGCAGGAGCTCGATCGCGTCGGGCGGCAGGCGCTCGACGGCGTGGAGCTTCTGGGCGATGCCCGCGAAGGCACGCGCGAGCGCGAAGACCTGCGCCGACTCCGACAGGGTGTGAACGAAGGGCGGCACGAGCACCGAGACCGGGTCGGTGAATTCGACCTCGACCGTGATCGCCGGGTTGCCGTGGACGTAGAGGTCGAAGTCGCTCACGCCGAAGATCGCGGCCACGCGATCCGCGAGCGTGCGCAGCGGATGGGCGGAGCGCGAGCCGAGCCGGTCGCGCGCGCCGAGGCCGTAGCGCTCGAGCTCGGGCGGATGGATCTTTTCGAGGACGTCCGCGAGCTCGCCGAGGAGGCGCGCCGCGGGATCGGAGGCGGACACGAGCGCGATGCTCTCGAGCTCGGCGCCGTCGAACGAACGCGCCGGAGCGGAGGCGGGGCGCGCGCGCTGCTGCGAGACCGTGGCGAGCTCGAGGTCGTTGGCCTGGCCGAGCGCGACGAGCGGCGCGACCGACAGCGTCGCTTCGGAGCGGCGCCCGAGCGCCTTGTAGGCTTCGGCGAGCTTGCGCCAGGCGCCGACGTTGGTCACGTCGCGATCGAAGACGCGCCGCAGCGAGAGGATCGCCTTCTGCGGGTTGCCGGCCTCGAGCAGGCGGTTCGCGAGCTCGGCGTGGAGCGCGGGGTCGTCGTTGTGCTGGACCGCGCGCTCGAGCATGTGGATCGCCTGCTCGGGACGGTTCAGCGACTCGCCCAGCACGCGCCCGAGCTCCTCGAAAACGGCGCCGCTCGCGTTCGCTCCGGCATGGTCGAGGTGGCGCGCGAGGGCGCCGGCGTACGTTTCCCAGGTGGGCGCTTCGGGTTTGCGCGGCACCTGCGTGATGAGCTCCTTGAGCTCGCTCGCGGCGTCGCCCTCGAGGCCGGCGATGGTGATGGCCTCCGCGTAAGCCCCGCCCGCCGGACCGAGCCGGCCCCGCGCCTTTTCGACACGGGCGAGCGCCGTGAGCGCCTCGACCCTGTCTTCGGGCTCGTTCGAGACGCCGACCAGGCGCGCGGCGGCCTCGCTCGCCGCGTCCAGGCGATTTCTGCGGAGCTCGAGCTTGACGAGCCGGCCAAGCGCCGCGGGGTGGCGCGGATTGGCGGCGAGCACCGCCTCGACGCTCGCGCGCGCTCGATCGGGATCGCCGAGCCGCTCGTCGAGGATCGCGGCCAGGCGCGCGTGCGCGTCGAGCCGCGCCGCCTCGGGCGCGCCCGCCTGGCTCACGACCTGGCGCAGCCGCTCGACCGCTTCGTTCCACTGGCCGGCGCGCACGTGGAACTCGGCGAGCTTGAGCAGCGTCGGGACGTGCCCGGGCAGGATCCCGAGCGCCCGCTGCAGCGCGGCGAGCGCCGCGGGCAGGTCGCGGCGGGCGTCGGCGTGGAGCTCGGCGACGCGGATCCAGAGCGCGGCCACGCGCTCGCGCTGGGTCGCCGCGGTCGCCGCCTGCGAGAGCGCGCGGATCACGCGCTGGGCGTCGTTCGCCGTGAGGAGCTCGTCGAGCCGCGTCGCCGCGACTTCGTGCTCGGGGCTCACCTCGAGCGCGAGCTCGAGCAGCGTCGCCGCGCCGCTCGGATCCTTGGCCGAGGACTGGATCTCGGCCGCGCGCACCAAAAGGCGCGCGGCGTAGGCGCGATCCAGCGCGACCTCGACCATGCGCGAGGCGGCGTCCTCCAACAGCCTCGGATCGCCCAGCCGCTCGGCCATGCGCGCCAGGCCGCGCGCGGCGGCGACGTTCTCCGGCTCCGCCTGGAGCGCCTGGCGGAATAGGCCGAGCGCCGTGGCGTCGCCGCTCGCCTCGAGCAGCTCGGCGAGGCGCGTCGTGTGCTCCGAGGCGACCGCCGGGTGCTCCGAGCTCGCGAGCTGCGCGTCCACCTGCCCGACCAGCGTGGGATCGCCGGAGCGCAGGGCGAGGCGCTCGAGCGCGGCGAGCGCGGCCGGATCGTTCGGCGAGAGCTGGAGCACCGTGAGCTCGGCGTCGCGGACGGGCCCGAGGTGATCGTCCGAGGCGCGGCGCTCCTCGAGGCGCGCGCGCTCGCGCAGCACGGCGATGCGCGCGCCCGGATCGG
>DASXWF010001528.1:0-4903 GCA_036503835.1 Polyangiaceae bacterium
GGCCCAGCCGGCCTCGGCGAGCGGATGCAAGAGGATGTCCTGCCCCGGCGCGAACGAGCCGTGCACCACCCACTTGATCAACATGTAGAGGAGGCTCTGACCTTCCTGGAGATGCGGTCCATCGGAGACGATCACCGGGGACAGGGCCACGCCGACGAGCAGGATCGGCAGCGCGAGCACCATCCCGGCGAGCGGTCCCGAAGCGCCGATGTCGAGCAAGGCGTTGCGCGAGCGAATCGTGCCGCGCATCGCGATCACGGCGCCGGCCGTGCCGAACAAGCCGATGAACGGGAGCGGGATGAAGTAGGGGAGCGAGGCCGGCACGCGGTGGTAGCGCGCCGCGAAATAGTGGCCGAACTCGTGCGCGAGCAGGATGGCCATCAGCGCGACGCAGAACACCGGGCCGCGCATCAGAAAGACGCTCGCGACCGTGAGCACGAACAGCAGCAGATTGAGGCGGACGCGCCGCCACGCGGTCGGCGGCGGGCTCACCTCGGGGTACGGCGCGAGCGAATCAGCCATGCCCCCGGAGCTCGCGCAGCTTGGCCGCGAGGCGTTCGAGCTGCGGGGCGATCTCGGCGTCGAGGATGCCGAGGTTGGTCTCGAGACGCAGGCTGCCGCGCGCGCGGGCGGCGTCGGCGACGACGTTCGCGACGCCGTCGAGCTCACCCTGCGCGAGGGCGCGCTCGAGCAAGGACGCGTCTTCCGGGTGGGCGACGAGCGTGACGCGCTGGGCGCCGCGCGCTTCGGTGAGCGCCTGGCGCGCGAGAGCCGCGATACGGCTCGGATCGAGGCGCAGCGCTTCGCCGAGCAGCCGTTCGGCGAGCAGGCGCGAAAGCTCGACCAGGTCGTCGAAGTTTCGCTCGAGCGCCCGCTGCTCGCGCGCCGCGAACGCGAGCTCGCGCGCGGCAAAGCTCGCGGCGATCTCCGCCCGCGCTTCCGCCGCGGCACCGGCTCGCGACGCCGCCGCTTCCGCGCGGGCTCGCTCGAGCAGCGCTTTCGCTTCCTCCTCGGCGCGAGCGACGATGGCGCGACCGCGATCCGCGGCCTCCAGAAGCTCCGCTGGGGCGACGCGGCCGAGCGCACGACGCGGTCTCGCGGGACGGAGCCGCGTGGTGTCGTTGCCCGCGTCGCCGGACGCCGCAGGCACGATGCGCCCGAAGCCGAGCTTCATCGGAACGCCCGCTTCGACAGGGCCCGCACGACCTGACCGATCTCGACCGCCAGCGCTTCGGCGCGGCGCGCGCGGTCGGGATGCTCGAGCCGTTCGAGCACCGCCCGCGCCTCCGGCGTGAGAGCGGCCAGCGGCGACCCGAGCTCCGGCCCACGCGCGCCCAGTAGATAGCGCAGGGCGAGAAACGCGCGCTGAAACTCCGGCTGCTCCAGCCTGGCTCCGTTCGCCTCGGTCGCGCGGGAAATTGCGCTCATTCCGGTCCTTCTAGAGTCCTTGACGTCGGTTCTCATGGACAAACAGGTCAAGTTTTTCTGAGAGTCCGGTTTCAGAGTCGTTTTGTGCGTTGGTCGTCCTTTCATGCATCGAACGGCCTGCGCCGGCTTCGCCGGTAAGTCGCGTGGGGTGTGGCGGCCCGCGCCGATCGTGATCTGTTCTTCCAAGGACTCACACGTCTTGTCGGGCGGGGGGCTTGCCCCCGCTAGCGCTACTTCGGACCGAGGGCCCGTTCCGTCAAGCCCGCTCGACCACCATCGCGACGGCCTCGCCGCCGCCGATGCAGAGCGTCGCCAGGCCGCGCCGCTTGCCGAGATCGCGCAGCGCGTGGAGCAGCGTCACGAGCACGCGCGCACCCGAAGCGCCGATCGGATGACCGAGCGCCACGGCGCCGCCGCGCACGTTGACGAGCGCCGGATCGATGCCGGCGAGGCGCGTGCACGCGAGCGCGACGCACGAGAACGCCTCGTTGATTTCCCAGAGATCGATGTCCTTCTTGTCGAGCTTGAGGCGCGAGAGCGTGAGCTCGATGGCCTTCGCCGGGGCCGTCGTGAACCACTCGGGCGCCTGCGCCGCGGCGCCCCAGCCGACGACGCGCGCGAGCGGGTCGAGCCCGTGTCGCTTCACGGCGCTCTCGGTCGCGAGCACGACCGCGGCCGCGCCGTCGTCGATGCTCGAAGCGTTGCCCGCCGTGATCGTGCCTTGCGGATCGAACGCCGGACGGAGCTTGTCGAGCTTCGCCGGATCGCCCTTGCCGGGCTCCTCGTCCGTGTCGAACGGCACCGGCTCGCCCTTGCGCTGAGGCACCGGAACCGGCGCGATTTCCGCGCGAAACGCGCCGCTCTCGATCGCCTGGCGCGCGCGCCGGTAGCTCTCGGCGGCGAACGCGTCCTGCACCTCGCGCCCGAGGTCGTACTCCTTCGCACAGAGCTCCCCCGCCTTGCCCATCGGATACTCGTTGTACGGGTCCCAGAGCCCGTCGAAGAGCATGCCGTCGACGACCTTGCCGTCGCCCATGCGGTAACCGTTGCGCGCGCCCGTCAGGTAATAGGGCACGTTCGACATCGACTCCATGCCGCCCGCCACCGCGATCGCGGCGTCACCGAGTTTGAGGCTCTTCGCGGCGAGCACCGCAGCCTGTAGGCCCGAGCCGCACACCTTGTTCACGGTCGTGCAGGGCACCGTGTTCGGAACGCCGCCGTAGATCGCCGCCTGCCGCGCCGGAGCCTGCCCGATGCCCGCCGAGAGCACGTTGCCCATGAAGACTTCGCCCACGAGCTCGGCCGGAACGCGCGCTCGTTCCAGCGCGGCGCGGATCGCGACCGCGCCGAGCCGCGGCGCCGGAACCGCCGAAAGACCGCCGAGGAACGCGCCGATGGGCGTGCGACAGGCCCCGACGATGAAGACGCTCTCTTCTGCCATGCCGGGATCCTTCGATCCTTTCTTCGGGAGCGCCAGGGGAAAGAACGCGCTCCGTTCGCCCCCTCTTTCTACCCGCTATCCTGCAGCCGGCGAGTCGAGCCCCGTCAGGCCTGAAACAGATCGCTCAGGTTGTTTCGCATGCGCGCGAGGGGCTCGTCCAGGTTCGGCACGAACGCCTCGCCCGTGATCTGCTCCACCGCCTCGATGTAGCGGAGCATCGCCTCGATCTTCACGTCGTCCGGGATGTTCGGGATCGGTCCGTCGCCGCGAAATCCGCGCTCGGCGAGCCAGCGGCGCACGTATTCCTTGTCGAAGCTCTCCGGATCCTGTCCGGCGGCGAAGCGCTCCGCGTACGTGCGCTCGTACCAGAAGCGCGAGGAGTCCGGCGTGTGGATCTCGTCGATCACGACGATCTCGCCTTCCGGCGTCTTGCCGAGCTCGTACTTGGTATCGACCAGGATCAGCCCGCGCTCCGCGCAGACGCGCTGGCCCTCGGCGAAGAGCGCCATCGCCAGGCGCGCGGCCTCGTCGAACTCGGCGGCCGGCATGCCCGTGAGCCCGAGGATCTCCTCGCGCGACGCCGATACGTCGTGGTCGCCGTGGGCCGCCTTGGTGCTCGGCGTGAGCAGCGGCTCGGGCAGGCGCTCGTGCTTCTTCATGCCGTCGGGCAGCCGGTGGCCGCAAAACACGCGCTCGCCGCGCTCGTAGTGCACCCAGATGCTCGTGGAGGTCGTGCCCGTCAGGTACGCGCGCACCACCATCTCCACCGGCAGGAGCCGGCACTCGCGCGCGAGCAGCACGTTCGGATCGGGCACGCCCAGCATGTGATTGTTCGCGATCGAGCGCGTGTGCCGGAACCACCACGCCGCAACCCAGTTCAGCACCTGCCCCTTCAGGGGCAACGTACCGAGCACGCGATCGAACGCGCTGATGCGATCGGTCGTGACGAGCACGCGCCGCCCGTCGGCGAGCGTGTAGTTGTCGCGCACCTTGCCTTCGTACTTCTTCCCGAGGTTCGGGAAATCGGTCCCCTGCAGGGGGTGACGCAAGGCTTGCTTCAGGGTTTCGCGGCTGACGCTCGGCACGGGCGGACGCTACGCACAACGCGCAGCCGGGGCAACCCTCGCCGCGATCCCGCGGCGGCCGCCTCTTTCGACGAGCTTCGTGCCGGACTCGACGGCGATCCGCTCAGATTCCGAGCTCGGCCTTCTTCACCCAGAACTGGCCGCCGTCGGGCGGGATCAGGTCGAGCGCCTTCGGCATCACGCTCACCCAGCCGGCCATGGTGTCCATCACGTAGACTTCGGAGTCGGGCTCGAGCAGGCCGATGGGAAGCTCGCTGTCCTTGGCCGCGGCGCGAACACCGACCTCCTTCGTGACGCGCACGACGCGCGGCGTGCCGGGCACGGCGAGGCGCGCCGGTCCGCGTGCCGGCGGCAGCGTCGCGAGCTGGTCCATGGTCTCGCCGCGCGGCAGCGCGGAAAGCTCCGAGGCCCGCGCCCAGCCCTTGGCGATGATTTCGCCGTACATCTCCACGCGCACCCAGCCGCCGGACTGCTCGGGGCTGAAGAAGAGGACTCCGCTCGACTCGGGCGCCTTGTAGAGCGCCCCGACGGTGCTGCCGTTCGGCGCGTCGAAGAGCTCGAGGGCGCTCTTGCGCAGGACGTAGCCGCGAGCGTCGCCGGCGGGCGAATGGCCGGGCGGCGTGCCGGGCGTGAGCGTGAGCGACGCACAGGTGGTCCAGCCCGTGAAGGTTTGCTGGAGCGGCGCTGTCGCGACCTTTTGCACCTTGATCTTGCCGTCGGCGGTGGCCGCGGCGATCGAAACGGAGCGGCCCTCGCCGATCGCGACGTGATTGGCGAAAACGGGCACGGTGAAGCGCGTGTAGGCGGGCACCGCCCTGGCATCGACGAAGCCGCGAAGGCGCACGCCTCCGCGTCCGGTGCCGGTCTCGATGCGCGCACGGGCGGCGCTCGCGAGCGTGATGTCGGTGACGCCGACGGCGGTTTCCGCGCCGCTGAAGCGCGCGACGGG
>DASXWF010001529.1:0-1964 GCA_036503835.1 Polyangiaceae bacterium
GCGTAGGTGAACTTGGTCTGCAGGAATAGCGCGCTCCGTTCGAGCGCGCCTCTCGCCAGCGCCTCCGCGACTGCCTTACCCACGTCGGCCTCGACGTAGTGCTTGCGCTGATTGGCCGTATCGATGGCGCGAAACCCCACCGCCAGGGCTTGCGCGGTGAGCGACGCCGTTTCCCCCTCCTTCCAGGCCGTGCCGTAGAGGAAGGTCGGCACGCGCAGGCCGGCGATTTCGAGCGTGCGCGGGACGGATTCGGAAACGACCGGATCGGCTGACATCCTCGAGTCTCGTCCGAGCTTACGCCATCGAGCTCGCCGCAGCCCACGCGCTCCTTGAGCTACCGATGAGGCGCTGTGGCACTACTCCTTCGATGCTTAGAATCCTGTGGGCCGTCCTGGCCGTGGCGGTTGCGTGTGGCGGGCCCGACTTCAAGTCCACGGACGACTCGGCCGGAGACGCCGGCGACGGAGGTAGCAGCTCGGGCAAGGGCGGGACGACGAGCGGAAACGCGGGTGAGGACGGCAGCGCCGCGGAAGGCCAGGAAGACGCCGGCTCGGGCGGCGCGACGGCCTCGAGCGGAGGCAGGAGCTCGCGGGGCGGGACTTCGGCAAGCACCGGCGGCAGCAGCGACAGCGCAGGGGAGAGCGGTGGAGACGGCGAAGGCGGAACCCGCACCGGCAGCGGCGGCCGAGGCGCGGACGGCGGTACGGGCGGCTCGGACCCCGGCAGTGGAGGCACGGGAGGCTCGCGGGCCGGCAGCGGCGGTGACGGTGGTACGGGCGGCTCAGCCGGCGACACCGGTGGCAGCGCCGGCAGTGGCGCGAACGGCGGCACCGCCGCGAACGGCGGCATTGGCGGCGGTGCCGCGAACGGCGGCATCGGCGGCGGTCCAGTGGACCTCTGTCCGACGGCGTTCACCGTGGGCAGCGACGGCTACACCTGGGCACCCGCGGTCGGCCAGTGCTGGAGCGGCTACGCGTTCACCGGTGGCGACGCGGACAGCTATTGGACGCCGGAGGACTTCACGGACTGCGGAGCCGGCTGCCAACTCAGGATGACGGGCCAGCTCAACGCCTCGTCGGCAAGCGTCGTGTTCGTCGGATTCAACCTCAACCAGGGAGCGGCTTCTCCGACGAAGGGCAGCGTGACGCCCGCGGGCACCGGCGTGTCGGTCAAGTACTTCGCGAGCGGCAAGCTCGGTCACCTTCGTGTGGAGATTGCCGGCGGCTCCGCGCGCTACTGCGCCGAGGTGCCGACGAGCACGCCCTCGGGCGGCACGACCGTCAATCTCAACTACGCCACGTTCAACACGAAATGCTGGGATCCGTCCAGCGGCACCGCGTACGCCAAGCAAGCCATCGACCAGCTCATCCTCCTCGCGCCCGGCGACTCCAACTATCACGACTACGTACTGAGGCTGCACAACGTGGCGGAGTTCTGAGCCTACGGGTAGCTCAGCGGCGCGAAGCGCGCGGCGTCCACCGGGCCCGTATCGAAGGCGACCAGGCGCGCGCGACGGCCGACACTCAGCGTCTCGAGTCGCCGGCCCGGAAAGCGACTCTCGAAGTAGAAGCGGTACTCGTGCGCCGCACGCAGGGGATTGTGCCGGCGCATGGCTTGCCAGGCGGGATGGGCGTCGAGCTCGGCCATGCTGCGGACGAACCTGCGATCGCGGACATGGCGCAGCAGATGCCGTACCGCCGAAGGCACGAGGACGGGCACGTCGCGCACGCCGAGCGCCTGCTCGACCATATCGACGACCAGCAGCCGGCCGCCCGGCGCCAGCACTCGCCGGATTTCCGCCAGAATCGGATCCCAGTCGAGGTAGCGGAACGACAGGAACGAGGTCACGAGATCGAACGACCCGCTCGCGAACGGCAAGCTCGGGCCCGCGATCGTGCGGAACGCGAGCTTCGGATGAAGGCGACCACGGCGCTCGGCGCACTCGATCATGGGTCGCGAGATAT
>DASXWF010001530.1:0-1581 GCA_036503835.1 Polyangiaceae bacterium
GAAGGCGTCACCGTCACGCTCTCGAAGTCGCAGATCCTGGTGGGGGACCAGAAGATCGTCGCGCTGCCCGGTCGTGAATCCCAGGTCCAGACCGGCGTCGGCGCCCAGCACAAGCGCGGCGGTCCGAACGATCTCTACATCGTGCCGCTCGGCAACGTGCTGCAACAGGCGCGACGCACCGACGTGGCGCTGCGCCGCGCCAAAGGCCTCGATCCCTCGAGCTCGGAGGCGATCATCATCGCCGACCGCGGCACGCCGTACCGGCTGTTCATCGAGGTGCTTTTCACGCTCGGGCAGAGCGAGTTCGGCAAGTATCACCTGATGGTGATTCAGTCGAAGACGCTCGGCGGCTGACCCGGTTCGAGAGAAGCTCGCGCTCCGCTCCGCGAAGCCCCGCCTTTTCCGAAGCAGCCCGGCCGGGATCGATTTCGTGACGGAGCTCACGCTCATCTTCATTTTTCAGGCAGGCGGCATCTTGCTCGCGCTGGCGCTCGCGCGCGTGCCCGCCCCGCCTCTGCCGGTCGGTTCGGTGCGGCGCATCGTGTCGGCGGTCGAGCGCGCGGCGTATGCCTTTCTGGGGCGCAGCGCCGCGCGCGTCGCGATCGCCGCCGGAGTATCGCTGGTGGTGGTCGTGGGAGCCGGGGCGGCCCGGGGAGAGCTCCACGCGAGCGCGGTCGGGGCGCTCGGCGTCGTGCTGGGAGCGTCGTTCGGCTTGCTCTCGGGGTTCGCCGGCGCGACCCTGCTCGCCCGCACCTGCGGCCCCGCTCTGCTCGCCGCCGAACGGCGCTTCGACCTCACGCTCACGAGCACGCTCGCCACGGGCGGAGCCGCAGGCATCTTCGCGCAGACGCTGGGCGCGCTCGGCGGGATCGGTCTGTTCGTCGCGGACCTCGGGCTGGGGTCCGGGGAGGCATCCGCCGCAGCGGCGCGGGCCGCGGCGTCGTGTCTGCCCGGGTACGCGCTCGGGGCGGCGCTCACGGCGCTGTTGCTCGAGGGTTCCGCCGGGGCATACCGGGCTGCCGCCGACGCCGGCGTGGGCGCAGCCCTGCACAAGGAGCGCGCGCTCGGCGCGTGGGATCCCCGCAATCCGGCGCTCGTGAGCGGCATCGTGGCCGAGACGCTCGCGGCGGGCGCCCGGGCGGCCCTGCTGTTTGCAACTTCCGCGGTGGGCACGAGCGCGGTGCTGCTGGTCGGCGCCCGCTTCGGCTCGCTGCCCGCGGAGCAGGCGCGTTTCGCCGCGCTGCCGCTGATGGTGGGAGCCTTCGGACTCGTGGCTTCGGCTGCCGGTGTGTGGGTCGCGCGTGCCCTGGAGGCGGAGGGCGCCGGCCCGGCGCTGCTTCGCGGGCAGACGAGCGCTTTCGTGATCGCGCTACTCGGTCTCGGCGGAGCCTGTCATTGGCTGTTCCCGGAGTGCCGCCTGGCGCTCGTGGGCGCCGGGGCGACGGGACTCGTCGCGAGCGCGCTCATCGCCGTGGTCGTCGCACTGAGTTCGCAGCGCCACCTGCCTGCGGTACGCGAAACGGTCGAGGCCCTGCGCGGCGGGACAGCTCCGTCCGCCGCAAGCGCCCTCGGAGCGGGACT
>DASXWF010001531.1:0-8215 GCA_036503835.1 Polyangiaceae bacterium
CGACCCCTCGACCCCTCGACCCCTCGACCCCTCGACCCCCGGCCCCCCTTTCCCTTCCTCGCGCTCATCAGCTCGAGCCTGCGAGCGCCCGAATAGCTTTCACTTCTTCCCGCGCAGCTCCGCCGCCTTCTGCTTCGCTTCCGGGCCGATGCCCTTGTCGCCCGAGAGCGCCACCGCCTGGTCGAGGTGCTCGAGCGCCTTCTTCTTGTCTTTTTTGGCGAGCAAGAGGCCGTAGTAGTGGTGCGCCGGCGCGAACTTCGCGTCCATCGCGAGCGCGGCTTCGTAGTCGGCGGTAGCGCCCTTCTCGTCGTTCTGTCCGGCCTTGCAGATGCCGCGGCGCACGAACAGCGCGGGCACCTTCTTTGCGGCCATCGCCTTGTCGACGGCTTTCACGCAGTCGCCGAAGGCGCTTTCCTTCGTCAGCACCGAGGCGACGCTCGCGAGCAGCGCCGGATCGTCGCTGCCCATCGCGAGCGAGAGCTCGGCGACGGCTTCCTTGCTCTTGCCCGACTCGCTGAGGAGCCCGCCGTACGCGGCGTGGAGCACGTAGTCCTTCGGGCGCGCGCTCGCCGCAGCGCCGTAGGCGGCGAGCGCCTCGTCCTTCTTGCCGCCGCCCTCGAGCGCGACGGCGCGGTTCAGGAGCAAGTCCGGGTGCTTCGGCGAAGCTTTGAGTCCGGCGTCGACCACGGTGAGCGCCCCGGCTGCGTTGCCGGAATCGAGCAAGAGCTGGGAAAGGTTCACCGCCGGATCCGGAAGCTTCGGATCGAGATCGAGCGCGGCGCGGTACTCGCGCTCGGCGCCCGCCTTGTCCTCGACGCCTTCGAGCGCGACACCGAGGTAGAACGCGGCCTGGGCGTCCTTCGGATCCTTCTTGCGCGCCTGCTCGAGGATCGCCTTGGCACCCGCGAAATCCTGCTTCTCGAGCGCGGCCATGCCTTGCTCGACGTCGGCGTTCGACGCGGGGACGGCGGCGCCGGAGCTCGCCGGCGCGGGGTCCTCGAGCGACGGCTCTTCGGCGGGAGGTGGAGCGCTGCCCGCGCACCCCAGGACCAGGAGCGCGAAAAGAAAGGTTCGGTAGTTCATGCTTTCGCTGCTTCCTCGAGGTGCGCGATCATCGATTGGATGCGCATTTTGATGGTTTCGATGCGCTCGGGGTCCGTCACCTTGGCTCCCTTTTCGTCGGTGACGTAAAAAACGTCGGCGACCTGATTGCCCTCGGTGTTGATCTTCGCAAGGCTGATGGTGAGGCCGAGGAGCTGCAGGCTGTGGCTCAACCAGAAGAGGAGCCCCACCTGGTCCTTGGTCGTCACCTCGATCACGGACTGATTCGCGGAGACGCGGTTATCGACGTAGATGTCGGTGGCGATGTTCGGGGTCGGCCGGTCGGACCAGGTCGAACGCTTGCTGCCGCCGGTCACGAGCTCCGCCGGCGTGAGCTCCTGAGAGAGCAGGCGCTCGAAGTCGCGCTGGATGCGCGGGACGGCGCCCTGCACGGCGGTCGGCGTCTGGCCGCGCCGTACCCAGAACAAGTCGAGAGCGCGCGTGCGGCCGAACTGATCGACCCAGGTGTGCACCTGGGCGCTCAGGATCTTGAAGTGCGAGGCGGCGAGCGTCGCCGTGATCATCGCGAGCAGACCGGGACGATCGTCGGCGATGAACCCGAGCTCCACGTACGGCGCCGCGGTCGTCATCACCGTGACGTTCACCTGCTTCATCTGCGCGGCGCGCGCGAAGCGCGAGTGACGCACGATGTCCGCCGGCTCGTTCGTGTAGAGGTAGCGCTCCGGCATCGCTTCCAGGAAGTGATCCAGAAACTCGCGCTCGCCCCGCTCGGGGCAGAGGTCGCGCACCGAACGCCGCACTTTTTCCAGGCGATCCTCGCCGTGCGACGAGCCGCGGCCGCTCGCGAGCAGGTGATCCGTCGAAAGGTAGAGCTGCTCGAGCACGCGCGCCTTCCAGCTCGTGAGCGCGCCGAGGCTCGTCATCGACACGTCGCACACCGTGAGCAGGTAGAGCTCGCGCAAACCCTCGCGGCCGTGCACCTCCTCACCGAACGACTCGAGCGTCGCCGGATCGTCGATGTCGCGGCGGGTGGCCACGTGATACATGCGAAGGTGCTTCCAGATCAGGTGCTCGACTTCACGCGCTTCCGTCTCCGAAACACCGAGCCGCGCGAGGATGCCGCGCGACATCTCCGCGCCGCGCTCGGAGTGATTCTTCCCGCCCTCGTCCTTCCCGATGTCGTGGAGCAGCCCGGCGAAGAACAGCACGTTCGGCTGTGAAATTTCCGCAGCGAGGCGCGAGGCGAGCGGGTGCTCGGCCGCCTGCTCGCCGCGGATCAGCGAACGCAGGTGATCGACCACCGCGACCGAGTGAACGTCGACCGTGAACGTGTGATAGAGGTCGTGGTGCACCCGGCCGACCACCGGCAAAAACTCGGGGATCATCGCGGTCAGCAGGCCCACGTCGTGCAGCTCGGCGAGCACCGAACCGCCGCGCAGCCGCGTCCGCTGCACGGTCGTGCACAAGCGCACGAACAGCCGCGCCGCCTCCTCGCTCGCGCGGAGCTTCTCGCAGAACGACGGCGACGACACGGCCCGCGCGATCGCGTCGCGCGCGAACCCGTAGACCGGGAGCTCGCGCCGCACCGCCTCGTCGTAGACGCGCAGCACGAGCGCGGGATCGTTCTCGAGCGCGCCGGGATCCTCGAGCGAGACCTGCTCGTTCGTGAGCTTGAGCCCCTGGCCGATGCTGCGCTCGCGCGGCTTGCGCTTGGGCGGCGGCTCGGCGCGCTGGATGATGAGCTCGCGCGTACGCGCGATCACGCGCGCGTTGCGATAGTACTCGCTCATGAACTTCTCGACGCCCGCGCCGCCCGGCCCGTAGCCGAGCTCCTTGGCGAGCGCCTCCTGGCGGTCGAAGCTCAGGCGATCCGAACGGCGCCCGGCGTGCAGGTGCAGCAGGTTTCGCACGCGCCAGAGCAAGAGCGAAGCCTCCTCGATCTGCTGCCATTCGCGCGCGAGCAGCACCCCCTGGCGCACCAGATCGCGGAGCTCGCTCACGCGGAAGCGGGCGCGCGCCGCCCAGTGCGCCACGTCCAGATCGCGCAGCCCGCCGATGCCGTTCTTCACGTCGGGCTCGAGCAGGTACACGGAGCCGCCGTAGCGCTCGCTGCGCTCGGTGACGCGCGCGGACAGCCGCTCCAAAAACTTCGTGATGTTCCCGATCCCGAACAGGCCCTCGAACACCCGATTCAGGAGCTTGTCGCTGAGAGAACGCTCGCCCACCACCACGCGCCAGTCGAGCAGCGTGGTCGCCGTCGGCAAATCGGTCTGCGCGAGGTCGATCACCTCCCCGAGCGTCACGACCTGGTGACCGATGTTGAGCCCGGCGTCCCACAGCGGGTAGAGCAGAGCCTCCGCGATCGGCCGCACCTTGTCGGGCCGTGCCGACGAGATCAGACGCACGTCGAGGTCGCTGTGAAACGCGAGCTCCTCCCGCCCGTAGCTGCCGACCGCGGCGAGACCGACCGCCTGCCAGATGCCGTCGTTCGTGAGCGTCGACTCGAGGGCGTTGAACAGCGACGAGAGCAGGCCGTCGATGACCTTGCTGTAGCGGAGCGCAGCCGGACGGCCGGCGTCGGGACCGGCGCTGCGCACCATCTCCTCCACCGCGCTCCGGTGTCGGGCGACGTAGACCTTGAGCTCCCCCGCGAGGGTCGGCGACCGGTTTCCTAGGGATGGCACCGACAAGGGTGCTGGGGCTGGGGGCGGCATGAGGCCGGCCCGAGGTTATAGCGCAAGCTCGACCCCAAAGCCCTGAAAGCGAGGGGGCCAAACCGCCCAGATTTCTTCTCGCTCCGCGGACGCCAGAAGGCCGCTGCCATGCTACCTTCGCTTTGGTGATGGACCGGCGGGGTCTGCTCTTGGCACTCGGTGTAACGGCCTGCTCGCTTTTCGAGGCGAAGCGGGCGGCGGCGACTACGGCGCGGGCGCTCACGCTCCCGGAGCTCGTCGGGCGTAGCCAGTCGGTTTTCCTGGCGACGCCGCTCGCGCGGAACGCCTCCTGGATGGAGGTCGGCGGCGCGCGGCGCATTGTCACGGAGACCCGGGCGCGGGTGGAAGAGCTCGTCGCGGGGGCGGACCCGGAAAGCTCGGAGGTGATCTTCCACACCCTGGGCGGGCAGGTCGGAAAGATCGGCCAGCTGGTGGAGGGCGAGGCGGACCTCGTCCTGCGCGAAACCTCGCTGCTCTTCGGGCGCCGCATCGAGCAGGCCGTGTTCAGCGTGGCCGCCATGGCGCAAGGTCACTACCCGCTCGCCACGGAGCGCGGGGAGCGCATCGTCCGGCCCAGTCCGAACCTTCCCGTGTTGCTCGGGCGGACGGGTTCCGCCGTCGCGCGTCTCAGCGGCCGGCCGCTGGCGGAGGCGCGCGGCCTGGTCCGCGGCGAGCAGCGATGAAGCTCGGCCCCGCGCTGCCGGCGCTGTTCGCGGCCGGTCTCCTCGCCTGGACGAGCCCGGCCGGCGCTTATTGTCGCGCCAAGGCCTGCGACAGGAACCCCGTCTACGACGACGTCTGGCAGGAGGAGCCCGATCCGCCCTGCGACCGCGACGGCTACGGATGCCAGATCGAGGGCCCGCCGCTCCACTGGGGACAGAGCTGCCTCTCGTTCACCGTGCAGAAGGACGGCTCACCCCTGCGCGGCATCGACTACGCGACCATCCACGAGATCGCCGTGCGGGCGTTCAGCACCTGGCTCGGCGCCGACTGCGGCGAAGGAGCCCTGCCGAGCTTCGCCATCTCCGATTTCGGCGCGGTCGAGTGCGACGTGGCGCAGTACAACAAGGTCGAGCCGAACGCGAACGTGATCATGTTCCGCGACGACGGCTGGGACAAGAACTACGACGCGTTCAACACGCTCGCCCTCACCACCATCAGCTACAACACGGAAACCGCCGAGATCTACGACGCCGACATCGAGATCGACTCGGCCGAATGGAACTTCGTCGCGCGCGACATGATCGAGCCCGACGAGGTCGATCTCGAGGCCGTGGTCACCCACGAAGTCGGACACTTCCTCGGGCTGTCGCACTCGGACAACGCCGCCGCGACGATGTGGGCGAACTACCAGGGCGGCGAAACCCAGCAGCGCACGCTGCACGACGACGACATGGCGGGCATCTGCGAAATCTACCCGCCCGGGCGCCCCGTCGACACCAACCACTGCGAACCGCGCCACGGCTTCTCCGAAGAGTGCCAGGACGACGTGGCGGATTCCGGCTGTGCGATCGGCACCTCGCAGACGCGCGCCGGCGCGTGGCTCGGAGTGCTCGGCGCGCTCGCCGCCGTCGGCCTCGCTCGCCGGCGGAGGCGCTGACCGGTCGGGAGGGAGGCGCGGAGTGAGGATCGCGACGGTAAGCCGCTCACGGGCACGCGCGTTGCTCGTCGCGTCGCTCGCGCTGGCGACGCTCTTCACGAGCGCTCGGGCGGACGCCTTCTGCCGCTCGCGCGTCTGCGACACCGAGCGCGATTACGCGGACATCTGGCAAGATCCGCCGGACCCCGTCTGCGAGCGCGACGACCAGAGCTGCCGCACCGAGGGTCCGCTGCTCTATTGGCCGAAAACCTGCCTCTCCTTCGCGGTTCAGAAGAGCGGCTCCAAGTCGAGCGCTGTCTCGTACGAGGACACGCACGCGGCCGCGGTGAGCGCCTTTCAGGTCTGGCTGGGCGCGCGCTGCCTCGGCGGCGGCACGCCGAGCTTCGCGGTGTCCGACCGCGGCGCCGTCGAGTGCGGCGTGCCGCAGTACCTGCAAGGGCAGCCGAGCGCGAACGTCATCATGTTCCGCGACGACGAGAACCGTCTCGACAACTGGACGATCGCCCTCACCACCGTGAGTTACCAACCGGAGACCGGTGAGATCTTCGACGCCGACATCGAGCTCAATTCCTACTGGTACACGTTCGTCGTCAACGGTCCGCTGCCCACGGACCGCCACGTCAACCTGCGCGGCGTGCTGACGCACGAGGTCGGGCACTTCCTCGGGCTGTCGCACGCGTCCGACTCGAACGCCGTGATGTGGCCGACCTACGGTAACCAGAACACCCAGCAAGGCTTGCTGCATCCGGACGACGCCAACGGGATCTGCAGCATTTACCCGCCGTCGCGCCCCGTCGACTCCACGCGCTGCGAGCCGGAGAACGGCTTCGCCTCGGCGTGCCAGGTGGAGGAGGACGAGTCGGGCTGTGCGCTCGCACGCGCGCCGGCCGGCGGCGCGAGCCTCGCCTTCGCGTCGGCGCTGTCGCTCTTCTGGTTACTCCGCCGACGGCGCCGCTGAGACGACCGCCGCGGGGGCCTGCGTGTTGAGCCCCGCCGCGCGGATCAGATCCTGATCCGCGTCCTCCCCGGGGTTCGGCGTCGTGAGCAGCTGGTCGCCGTAGAAGATGCTGTTCGCGCCCGCGTACAGGCAAAGCAGCTGCGCCTCGCGCGTGAGCTCGCTGCGCCCGGCGCTCAGCCGCACGCGCGAGCGCGGCATCACGATGCGCGCCGTCGCGATCAGCCGCACGAGCTCGAGCGGCTCGACGGGCGGGAGCGCCGCCAGCGGCGTACCCGGGATGCGCACGAGCGCGTTGATCGGCACGCTTTCCGGGTGGGGATCGAGGGAGGCGAGCTCGACGAGCATCGCGGCGCGATCGTCGATCCCCTCGCCCATGCCGATGATGCCGCCGGAGCACACCGTGATGCCGGCGTTGCGCACGCGCCGCAGCGTGGCGAGCCGATCGTCGAACGTCCGCGTGCTGATGATCGAGCGGTAGTGCTCGCGCGACGTATCGAGGTTGTGGTTGTAGGCGTCGAGCCCCGCCTCTTTCAGGCGCGCGGCCTGCTCGTCGCTCAACATGCCGAGCGTCACGCACGCCTCGAGTCCGAGCGACTTCACCTCGCGCACCATCTCGAGCACGCGCTCGAACGACGGACCGTTCTTCGGTTCGCGCCAGGCGGCGCCCATGCAGAAGCGGGTCGCGCCGCGCTCTTTCGCGGCTCGGGCAGCGCGCACCACGTCGGCGAGCGGCAGCAGCGGCTCACCCTTGACGCTGGTGTCGTAGTGCGACGACTGCGGGCAATACGAGCAATCCTCGGGGCAGCCGCCAGTCTTCACGCTGAGCAGGGTGCAGAGCTGCACCTCGTTCTCCGGGTGGAAGCGCAGGTGGACGCGGCGGGCACGATCCACGAGCTCGAAGAGCGGCGCGTCGTGGATGGCGCGGACCTCGGCGCGGGTCCAATCGTGGCGGAGGCGCTCGTCGCCCTCGTGGCGGAGCGGGCTTTCAGATTCGGGCATGAGAGCCCCGGGGTGTAACGTGGGCGCCGGTCGCGGTCAAAATCCCATGGCGGCGCGGCCGACGTCCCGGTCCACGATCCCCTCGCGGACCAGCTCCTTCACGTGCATCTCGAACGTCTGCATGCCGTAGAGCGATCCCCCCTGTTCCATCAGCTCCTTCAGCGGCGGATTCCCTTCCGGGCGCTTGATCGTCTCGCGCACCGACCCGGTCCCGACCAGCACCTCGGCGGCGAGCACCCGCCCCTTGCCGTCCGCGCGCGGCAAGAGCCGCTGCGCCACGATCCCCTGCAACGCGCCCGCGAAGCGCTCCCGCGTCTCCGTCGCGTCCCCCTGCGCGAGCGCCATGATCCGGTGCACCGTCCTGCCCACGTCCGGCGTGTGCAACGTCGAGAGCACGAGGTGCCCCGTCTCCGCCGCCTTCAGCGCGATATCCATCGTCTCCGGATCGCGGATCTCCCCCACCTGAATCACGTCCGGATCCTGGCGCAGGGCCGCGCGCAGCGCGCTCGCGAAGCTCTGCGTATCCGCCCCGATCTCGCGCTGGCTGATCGAACACAGATCGTCCTCGTGCAGGTACTCGATCGGATCCTCGATGGTCACCACGTGACGGTGCGTCGTATGATTGATGTGATCGATCATCGCGGCGAGCGTCGTCGACTTCCCGTTCCCCGCGGCCCCCACACACAAAATCAACCCGCGATCCTTACCGGCCAGCGTCACACACGCCCCCGGCGTCCCGAGCTCCGCCAGATTCGGCACGCGCCCGGGAATCACGCGCATCACGATCGCGACCGACCCGCGCTGCCGGTAGACATTCACGCGGAAGCGTCCGATCCCGCGCACCTCGTACGGCAGGTCGTACTCCTTCAACTCATCGAGCTC
>DASXWF010001532.1:0-30435 GCA_036503835.1 Polyangiaceae bacterium
CGACGTGTGGTCGGTGGGCGCCACGTTGTTCGAAATGCTGACGGGTTCTGCGGCGCACCGTGCCTCGTCTCCGGTCGCGGTGCTGGCGCGCGTGCTCACCGAACCCGCGCCGCGGCTCGCGAGCGTCCTTCCCGACGTTCACCCCGCGCTCGACGATTTCGTCGACCGCTCGCTGCGAATTCAACGCGCCGAGCGCTACGCCTCGGCAGACGAGATGCTCGCTCGGTTGCAGCAGGTCCGCGCGGCGCTGGGTCTGGCCGACACTCCGCCTCCCACCTTCGCGCCGCGCCGCCCGTCTCTTCCGCGCGACGACGAGCTCGCCGAGCTCGATCGTCGCGGAGCTCGCACGAGCGACGGCACCGCGGTGAGCACGTCCGGCTCGAAGGCTCCGGCAAAGGGACGGAAGCTGCCGCTCGCCGTGGGTGTCGTCGCGCTCCTGTCGCTCGCGGCGGGTGTCCTTGCTCCGCTGCTGTTGGGCGGGCCGCGGCTGCGGCCGGTAGCGACGGCCGGTGCGTCGGGAGTCGGCCGGCCTCCGCCCGCCGGGCCCGAAGTCGCGGTTCCGTCCGTGAGAGCCCCGCTCCCGAACGCGAGCCCGGTGCCCTCCGCGAAGCCGGAAGTATCGAACACCAAGCCCGAAGCAGCGAACGCGAAGCCCGAAGTATCGAACACCAAGCCACGTACTTCCCGCCCCACCTGCGCTCCGACTGAAGTACTCTCTTCGGGGCATTGCTGTCCGCTCGGCCTGGTCTGGCAAAATGCTCGCTGCGAGCGCCCGCTCGCCACCTCGTTCTGAGGACGCTCGTTGCTTGGGCGCTGCTGTGCCTGACGCCTCCCGCGTCAGCCGACGTGGAAGCGGCGCGGCGCGACTTCGCGGAAGGCGTGAAGCTCTACCAGGCGGGCGACTTCGAGGGAGCGCGGAGGCTGTTCTTGCAGGCCGACGCCGAACATCACGCCGCGCCGATCGTCTACAACCTCGCCCTCGCGGAGGAGCGGCTCGGCCACGCCCAGGCGGCCGTGGACGCCTACGAGCGCTACGTCGCCGAAGCCGGCGAGGCGGGCGAGTTCACCGCCGCCGCGACCGTCGCCATCGCGCAGCTCAAGGCGCGCTCGACGCGCGTGCGGATCGAAACTCAGCCGAGCGGCGCGCGTCTGTTCGTCGACGGTTCGCCGCTCGACGAGCTCGCGCCCGCGAGCGTGCTCGTGTTCGCCGGTCGTCACGTCGCCGTCGCGCAGGGCGACGGCTGGCGCGCCGAGCGCGAGTTCGTCGCGAACGGGGCGGGCGATCTCGCCACGATTTCCCTCGCGCCCGCCGCCCCGCCACCGGTCGCTCCGCCGCAGCCGGTCGCTCCGCCGCCGCCCGCCCCGGCTCCGGCGGTGCCGGTCCCGCGTCCGCCGAAGGTCGAGGCCGGCGGCGCACGCGCGCAGCCGAACGGCTTCGTCTACGGCGCGGCGTTCGCCATCGCGCCGTACTACTTGCTCGGGGCCATCGCCGAGGGCGCTCTCAACTCTACCGCGGCGCGATCGGTCGTCGCGGGTGCGATCGTCGAGGCCGGCGTCTCGATCGATCCGCGCGTCGAGTTCTTGGTGCGCGGCTTCGGCGCCATCGGACCCGACGGCAGGCCGACGACGCTCTACATGGTCGGCCCGGGCCTCAGTTTGCGGACGATTCCGCGGCTCTGGCTGGGCGCGACCTTCGTCGGCGGACGCCTCGACACCCGGGCGCACGGAGGCATTCGCTACTCGACCGAGCTCGTCTTCGGCGCGATGCTCGAAGCAGGGTTCGTGGTCATCGAAAAGCCGGCGGGCGAATGGATCGCGTCGTTCCAGCCGTCCACGTTGATCACCGAAGTCCAGACCGACAACTCGGCGCTCGTGTTCGCTTTCGCGTTCGGATACCGAGCTTTCTAGCACTACTGTCAGAGCTTCGCTTTTTCTTTGGGGATCCTGCGCTTCGCAGGGCAGCGCCCGTCCCTGCAGTCCTCTGTCACGTCTAGCGACCCCCTCGACCTGAAAAAGCAGCTGGCTTTGGTCTCGCCAGAGCACTCGCGTGGCATGCGGTCTCCGATGCCGATCGTGATCTGTTCCTCCAAGACTCTGGACAGAGTGCTAGGCGCGCGGTCGGCGGTGTCACACGCGGCGAGCAGGGTGCAACCGAGCACCCGCGAAGGGCGCCGGTCGGAAGGCAAGGAGCGTCGCTTTGCGGGGCGACCCTCCCGCTTAAATTTCACCCATGTTCGCGCCGGGGGCGCTCGTGTTTCGTCTCGGTGCCGTCGGGTACGGCCCGCTCGGGAGATTCGTGGAGCGACCGGTCACTCTCGGGGTTGAAGACTTCGATAAGGTTCCAAAACGTCCTCCGAATCCCCTGGAACCGCGATTCCTCGGACTTTCATCGCCCAGCGACGGAGTCCTGCTCGTCGGGGAGGCAGGGTGCTTCCAGGGGGAGACCTGCAACCGAGGGGTCTCGTTACACTGGATCCGCGGAGAAACCCCGCGCTTCGTTTCAAGACAGACGCTAGAGTTCTAGCTATACTGGCGCCGTGCTTCGCCGCATCCTTTCGACGGCCGCGTTCCTGATTTGCGTCTCACCCGCCCTGGCAGAGGCGCAGCAGGAGGACGTGCAGGCGGCCTCCGCCGCGTTTGCGGAGGCTCAGCGCGCGCAGCTGCGCGGAGACTTCCCGCGCGCTGCGGAGCTCTTCGAGATCGCCGATCAGGCGGCGGCGAGTCCGGGCGCGCTGCGCAGCGCGATTCGTAACCGTGAGGCCGCCGGACAGGAAGCGCGCGCCGGCACGCTCGCGCTGCGCGCGCTTGCGCGCTATCCGGAGGACAAGGACACCCGAACGTTCGCCGAGTCGACGCTGGAGCGGCTGTCGCCGCGCCTCGTGCGCGTGCGCGTGACGTGCGACGTGGCGTGCGCGCTGACGGTCGACGGCGGTACCGTGACGCCGAAGGCGGCGCCGGTGAACGAGTTCTTCGTCTCCGGTGATCCACACACGCTCGAGGCTCGCTGGTCCGGACGCGATCCCGTGACGCGCTCGCTCACGGGCGTCACGGGTCAGACGGTCGTGATCGACATCCAGGCCCCGCCGTCACGCCCGCAGCCGGCTACGGCTCCGGCCGCACCGCCTCCGGCTGCGGTGATCAGCACGAGCGAGCCGCCGCCCGTCACCCGCGATCAGCCACCCGCCTCGGCGAAGTCGGGAAGCGGCATTTCTCCTGCGGTTTTCTGGATCGGCGCGGGGCTCACCGTGGCCGCGGCCGGCGCGCTCACCTGGTCGAGCCTCGACACGCTTTCGGCCAAGGACGACTACGAGCAGAACCCGACCCGCGAGGGCTACGAGGACGGCGTCGATCGCCAGACCCGCACCAACGTGCTGGCCGGTGTCACCGCAGGGCTGGGCGCCATCACGCTCGGTATCGGTCTGTTCGCTACCGATTGGGGAGGACAGGCGAGCGCGTCGATCGGACCCGATCACGTCGCGCTTTCGTTCAAGGGAAGTTTGCCGTGACCCAGGTCGTCGATCCCGGCTTCTCGCGACGCCGGCTCGACCGCTACGAGCTCATTGCGGAAATTGCCAGCGGCGGCATGGGCGTCGTGCTGCTCGGGCGCATCGCCGGCGCGGGCGGTTTCGAACGCCTGTTCGCGATCAAGATGATGCACCCGCATCTGATGGAGGAGCCGCAGTTCGTCGCGATGCTGCTCGACGAAGCGCGCGTCGCCGCGAAGATCCATCACCCGAACGTGGTCGCGATGGTGGACGTGTGCTCCACCGGGTCGAACTACTGCCTGGTGATGGATTACGTGAACGGTTTTCCGTTGCTCGACATCCTCGACCACCCGGAGATCCCGCCGACCAAGCGAATTCGAGCCGTTTTGCGCATCCTCATGGACGTGATGCAAGGGCTCGAAGCCGCCCACAACCTGCGCAACGACGACGGCTTGCCGGTCGGCATCGTGCACCGGGACGTCTCGCCGCAGAATGTCCTGGTCGGGATCGACGGCGTGGCGCGTCTCACCGATTTCGGCATCGCCCTCGCCGCCTCTCGCATCTCGGCTTCGCGTCCCGGTATGATCAAGGGCAAGCCCGGCTACATGGCGCCCGAGCAGGCGCGCGCCAACAAGGTGGATCGGCGCGCCGACCTCTGGGCGCTCGGCGTCATGCTCTGGGAAGCCGTCGCGGGCCAGCGCCTCTTCACCGCCGACACGGAAGCGGCGATCGTGCTCAAGGTGATCGAGGCGCCGATCCCGCCGCTGCGCGAGGTGGCCCCCGACACGCCGCCCGAGCTCGAAGCCATCTGCGCGCGCGCCCTCCAGCGCGATCCGGCCGCACGCTACGCCAGCGCGCGAGAGATGGCGGCCGATCTCGAGCGCGTCGCCGCCCCGCGCGGGCTACTCGCCGACTCCCACGAGGTATCGGATCTGATCCGCCAGTCCTTCGCAGCGGAGATCGACCAGCGCAGGAAGGCGATCCGGCGCCACATCCAGGCGATCGGGCCGAACTCCGGTCCGATCACCCTGCGCGAGGCCTACGAGCTGCCGAACCTGAGGGACGCCGTCACGGGCGTGGAAGGCATTTCCTCGGCGAATTCGCGGGCGCCCACGGCGCCGCTGCTGCTCTCGACCCCGAGCCGCCGCTCGCAAACGACCGACCCGGCCGTCTACCGCTCGACCACGGGGGGAGCGACGGCCGATCTCGAGTCGGGGCGCAGCAAACGCTCCGCTGCATTCTTCATTTCACTCGGAGTGATCCTGCTTTCGCTCGGGGCCGTCGCGCTCAAGTTCGCGTGGTTCGACAGGCCGCCGACGCCGAGCGCCGATCAGGACCGCCCGCCCGGAAAGACGCCGGAAACCAGCCCCCCGCCCGCCGCCGCCGGCCCCGCGATTTCGGCCGAAACCACCCCGAAGGTCGACCCGATTTCGAACGCCGAGCCGGTCGAGCTCGGCAGCGCTACGCCTGTACAAAGTGGTCGCCCCGCAGCGCCTCCGCGTCGCGGCGGGGGCCGCCATGCGACGCCCGTCACGCCGCCGACCGCGAGACCGGTCGTGCCCTCGCCGCCGCGTTCCGCTAGCGTGTCACCACCGGGTGCTCCGACGATCGAAGAGAACCCTTACCGTCTTCGTTAGATCCCAATGAAGCACACTACCTTGCGGCTTCCGCTGTTCGCTCTCGCTCCGTTCGTCCTCTTCGGCTGCAACGTCTTCGACGAGTCGCTGATCCCACCGGACGGCCCTGTCGAGCCCGCAGGCCAGGCGGAGCTGCTGTTCGGCGACGAGCTCTCGGCGGGCCTACCGGCGAATCCCTCGTACCGCGCCGACTATCACACTCCGATCAACTTCGCCGACTACCAGGACAACTCGAGCGTCTTGCCCGAGTGCCTCGACACCATCGACTCGATCGGTTCCGACATCTTCTTCAAAATCGACATGAAGAAGGACGAGAAGTGGCACTTCCACGTGCTGAGCGCGCAGTCGCCCTCGCAAGCCGATCCGGCGCTCTACGTGCTGAGCTCCACGTTCGAGCCGCAGCGCGCTTGCAGCAGCCCGCTCCAGGGCATCAACGCTTGCCGGACGGGCTCTCCCGAGCATTTCTCGTTCGTGGCGGAGGCGACGCAGTCCTACTACATCGGCGTCGACGAGATCGACGGCGTCAGCGAGGCGATGAAGATTTTTGCCGTGAACGCCGAGTGCGGCAACGGCTTCAAAGAGCACAGCGAGTACTGCGATCCGACGGCGGCAGCCCCGGGTCCCGTCGACGATTGCCAGAATTGTCGCAAGCTCTTGCACCTCGGTGGGGACGACGACAGCGACCCGATGGCGAACTCGTTCAACGACGGCCCGCTCGACGCGACCATTCTGGACCTTCCTCCCGGCTCGACCGACTTCGAGTTCACCTTCCAGGGGAAGATCTCCACGGGCTGCGACTTCGACTTCTTCAAGTTCAACCTCGACTACAACGCTCGGGTGACGGCGCAGCTCGACGCCGGCGGCTGCCAGAACATCGATGTCCAGTTCTGGGACGAGCCCTCGGAGAATCCGTTCGCCTTCGGGGATCCGGCGGAGGACTGCCTGCCCAAGACCGTCGAGCTCAGGAGCGGGGAGCACTGGCTTCGTGTCGTCGGACGCCCCGAGCTCGGAGCCGAGCGGCCCGTCTACGTCATGACGCTGAATTTCGCGGAGAACTAGAGCTCGTCTCGAAGCCCGCTTCGGTCTCGAGCCCCTGGGCTCGAGCGCGTCAGAGCCCCGTGATGGGCGTGCCCATCGGGTCTCCGTAGTCGGAAGCCTCGATGCCGTAGCGCTCGAGGATCGAGGTGTGGAGCGCGGCGGTGGGCTTGTTCGTGGCGTCGACGGCGCGGCCGGTTTCGAAGCCGCCGACGTGGCCGGCGAGCAGGATCGGCATGTCTTTGCGCGAGTGGCTGTCGCCGTCGCCGTTCTCGGACACGAAGAGCAGGAGCGTCTCGTCGAGCAGGCTGCCGGCGGCCGTCGTGGCGCGCTTCAGCGCGTTCACGATGTACATGTAGCGGCGCACCTTGAAGCGGGAGGTCAGGACCACGCGCGCGTCGGCGATGCGCTGCGCGGTGGAACGGTCGAGCCCGTCGAGATCCGTCGCGCGGTCGGTGTCGTCGAGCTTGTGCGAGATGAAGTGGTCGCTCCAATCCTTGAGCGCCTCCTGTCCCTCGCCGATGTCGTAGTCGGTGTAGGTGACGCCCCAGCTGTCGCTGTACTGGAGCGTGACCACGCGCGTGAGATCGCAGGCCATCGCGAGCACGGCGAGGTCGATGAACGCCTTGCTCTTCGAGTGCCAGTTGCCGCCGGTCGCGGGCTGCGCGGGCGTCGTGCAGCCGGTGGGCGTCATGCTGTTCACCTGCATTTCGACCTCGCGCACCGCCGTCAGGTACTGGTCGATGCGCGCGCGGTCGGCCGCGCCGAGGCGCCCGCTCAGGCGGTTGGCGTCCTCCGTCACGAGGTCGAGCACGCTCCCCTGGCGAGCGCGCGCCGCTTCGGCCGCGCCGGTGTCGCCGCCGCCCACGTCGCCGCCGCCGAACAGCGTGTCGAAGAGCTGCCGGGGGTTGCGCACCACCGACTCGACCTGGCCGCCTTCGCGGAACGAGATGTTGCCCTGCCCGATGTCGGTGCTCGAGGTGGCCGAGAGCGCGAAGTTTCGGTACGGCGCCGTGCCCTGGACCTGATCGGCGATCACCTGGTCGAGCGTCGGTTGCGGCGGCGTATAGTTGTTTGCCGTGCCCTTGTAGGCGGAGAGCGCCATCGAGGGCATGTGGATGTCGACGCAGACGCCCGAGTGATCGATGCCGTTCACGACGGTCACGTCGGAGAGCGTGCTCTCCTCCGCCGGCCAGATGCCCTCCGCCGCGAAGCCGGTCAAATCCTGGAGGCACTCGGGCAGGCTCGCCGCCGAGAGCGCGCCGGGCGTGGGCTTCCACTTCCGCGGGTCGGTGCCGCACGGATAGAAGAAGGCCATGAAGCGTTGAACCGCCGCTCCCTGAGCGCTCGCCCGCTGGGGCCGCATGATGTCGAGGAACGGGAGCGCCAGACAGATTCCGGTGCCGCGCAGCAGGGTTCGGCGGGAAAGGGGTCGAATCGCCATCGTCTACTCGCTCCCCGCGGGCGCGCGCCGCAGGCGAAACGCCGGTGAGGTGACCAGGCTCGAAAGCAGGCCCTGGAACGCGTGGTTGTCGGCGGCGAAGCTCTCGCTCGCCTGGGTGACGGTGCAGCCGTCCGCGGCGCCCGGCTCGCGTCCGTTCACGAAGAGGAACGCCTTCTCGGTGAAGCAGGCGGAGACCGCGGGATGACCGGCGAGCTTCTGGGACAGCTCGGCGATCGTGGAGAAGGCGCCGTCGTCGAAGTCCGGTACGGCCGTCGCGACCTCGTACACGCTCGCGTCCAGGCTGTCGTCGTAGCGACCGGTCGCGTCGAACTCGGCGAAGCCGACTCCGATGGGGTCGATTTGCGCGTGGCAGCCGGTGCACTCCGGGCGCATGTTGCGGAGCTTCACGATCTCGATGCGGGTGAGGCCGACCAGGTCTTCGGTGACCTCCGTGAGGTCGACGGCGCCGAGCTGCTCGCACAGGAACGCGTTCCGCACCCAGTTGCCGCGGATGGCGATGAGGTCGCCGTCGCGTTTGGCGCTGAGGAGTCCGGCGTGGGTGAGCAGTCCGGTGCCGGCTCTCACGTCGGTGGACGGAATCGTGAGCGCGCCGTCGGCCGCCGGAGCGCCGAGCCCGTAGTACGTGGCGAGCGCCGGCGTGAGCCGCGTCGAGCTGGTGGTGAGGACCTCGAGGAAGTTGCGGTCCGTCCAGGCGAAGTCGGAGAGGACGCGATCCGTCTCGCTCTGCATGTCGGCGAGCAGCGCGTCGTTCCAGTCACTCGGGGCCGGCACCGGAGCGCGCAGCACGTCGTAGCCGAGCCAGCGCCGGAAGAACGCGCCGAAGAAATCGTGGCTCGCCGTGCCCTCGAGCAGGCCCGCCGCCGCTGCGGCCAGGCCGTCAGCCGTGTCGAGCCCGCCGGAGGCCGCCTGATCGAGCAGCGCGGCGCTCGGGCCGCGTCCGGTGAGGGCGAACGACAGCCGCGAGGCGACTTCGCTCGGCGTGAGCGTCGAGAGACCTTCCTGCATGTCGCCGACTTCGACGCGGAACAGGAAGCTCGGCGAGGTGAGCAACACCTGCATCGCGTAACGGAAGCCGTCCGCCGCGTCGCTCTGGTGTTCGGCCGCGCCGGCGGTGATGGCTTGAATCTCCGCGGGCTCGAGCGGGCGGCGATAGGCGAGCCTGCCGAAACTTCCGACGAAGCTTTCGAGACAGCTCGCCTCGGCGACGTCGCAACCGATGATGGCGGTGCGGCGCTCCGGCTTCGCGAGCACTTCGTCGGCGAGCGCCGTCGCCTTGTCGAGGTAGCCGCGCAGGTGCAGCGCGGAAACCGTCTGGGTTTCGGCGAGCTCGAAGCCGTCCTTGAGCGAGTCGCCGGGCAGACCTTCGAGATCCGGCGGCGCCGTCAGCTGGAAGAGAGCTTGCAGCGTGCGCTGGTACTCGAGGTTCGAAAGCCGGCGGAGCACGCTTTCGCCGGCGTCCGGCGCGGCGCTCGCACAGGCCGCGGGTGTCGGCGTCGTCCCGGCGCTGCCGCCCTGCGCGGAGCCGGTGCCGCCCGTGCCGCCGGTGTTCGCGTTACTCGAACCGCCGCCGGGATTCGTCCCCGCCGAGCCTTTCGGCCCGCCGCCACCGTAGCTGGTGGAGCTGCCGCCGGACGCGACCGTGCTGCCGCCAGTGTTCGACGCCGCACCCGAGCCGTTCGAAGGAGCGCCTTCGATGGCTCCCGAGCAGCCCAGACTCGCGCCGGCCGCCATGGCAATGAACAAAGCGACGCGCATCAGCCTCGAGAGAAGTGTACCTCGCACGACACCCACCCGAAACCCCCGAGTCTCGCCTGCCTGCCGAATTTCTCGACCGCGCGCGGCCATTTCGCGCCATCCGTCCGCTGTAGCGGAAAGAGTGCAGCCGTGGCCGATCGAGCGCGGGAGGCTCCTCAGCGTGACGATGACGCCGTCGAGTGCTGTCCGACTCCTGAGGCGCTGAGGCGCCGCTCGTCACTGAGCGACGAGCGCGCCCTTCATCATGTCCATGCCGCACGTGAAGGCGAGCTTGCCGGAGGCGGGCATGGTGAGGTCGACGGCGACGGGTTGATTCAGCGGCAGGTCGCGTTTCAATTTGAGACTCGGGATCACGAGCTCCTGCCCGCAGCCCTCGTCCGTCGTGCGCGTCACGACGAGGCGTACGGGCTTGCCGGCGGCGGCACGCGTCTCCTCCGGGTGATAGCCGACGGCATCGACCGTGACGCGAACCTCCGCGCGGCCGTCTGCAGCTGCTGCGGGCGCGTCCGACTTCTTGTTGCACGCGGCCAGGGTGAGGAGCAAAAGGACGGTAGTCTTGTGCATGCCTTGGTCTCCGCGGGTGGTGGGGGCGGCGGCCGAGCCTAACCCAACCTCGAAAGCCGCGCCCGCACGGCGGCTTTTGCCCGGCCCGCGAGGCCTCTGGTTGCGATCCGCTCCCTCGAGCCCTAAGTCACCGCGCTAATGTCCGATCCGCCGACTCGAATCCCGACCGGTCTCACCGGCGAGTTCGTGAGGCACTGGCCTCGCTACGGCCTCGGTCTGCTCCTGCTCGCGGCGTATCAGGAGGCACAGTTCCGCTTCGACGCGACGCTGCGCCAGTCGATCAACGAGGCGCTCGCGCACGAGCACGCCGAGGCGATCGCGCTCGGCCGCTACCTGATCCTGCTGATGCTCGGTGCATTCGTGGTGCGGGTGCTCTCGCGCGTCGTGATGTTCAACGCCGGGCGCACGGTGGAGTACGACCTCCGGAAGGCGCTGCAAGAGCACCTGTTGCGGCTCGGTCCCTCGTTCTACCGCCGCATGAGCGCGGGCGAGATCATGAGTCGCGTCACCAACGATCTGGTGCAGGTCCGGCTGCTGCTCGGCTTCGGCGTGCTGAACCTCGCCAACACCGCGCTCGCGCTGCAGAGCGCGCTGCGCGTCACGATTCCGATTTCCGGCAAGCTGACGGTCGCGGCGCTCGCTCCCCTGCCGATCTTGCTCCTGGTCTCGCGCTGGATGTCGACGGGCTTCTACGTGCGCACGCGCGAGAACCAGGCCGCGCTCGGGCGCATGAGCGCCCGGGTGCAGAGCAGCATGGCCGGCGTGCGCGTGATCCGCTCGTTCTCGCTAGAGCAGGCCGAAATCGACGCGTTCGAGCGCGTCAACCACGAGTACCTCGAGAAGAGCCTCTCGCTCGCGCGCCTGCGCGGCTCGCTCGGGCCGATCATGCAGGTGACGATCGCCGTCGGGATCCTGGTCGTGTTCTGGTACGGCGGGACGCTGGTGCTCGAGAAGCAGCTCGACCCCGGCGGCTTCCTCGCGTTCACGCGCGCGCTCGGGCGCCTGACCTGGCCGCTGCTCTCGCTGGGCTTCGTGCTCGGCATGGTGCAGCGAGGGCGCGCCGCGTACGACCGTCTGGCCGAGGTCTACCGGTCGGCTCCGGACGTGGTCGACGGCGAACAACCCGCCCCGGCCGTGATCGCGGGCAAGCTCGAGGTCAAGCACCTGTCCTTCGCGTACGGGCAGAACCAGATCTTGAAGGACGTGAACCTCACCCTCGAGCCGGGGCGCTCGCTCGCCATCGTCGGCCGTACCGGCAGCGGCAAGAGCACGCTCGCGGTGCTGCTGGCCCGGCTTCAGCCCACGCCGAAAGGCAGCGTGTTCCTCGACGGCACCGACGTCTGCGATCTGCCTCTTTCCGCCGTGCGCGGCGCGATCGGCTACGCGCAGCAGAGCGCGTTCTTGTTCTCCACCACGGCGGCTCGCAACATCGGGTTTCCGCTCGACGACCCGGATTCGCCCGAGGGCCACGCCCGCGTCGAGGCCGCGGCGCGCGACGCCCGCGTCTTCGACGAGCTCAACGCGCTCCCGGACGGCTTCGACACCGTCGTCGGCGAGCGCGGCGTCCAGCTCTCCGGCGGTCAGAAGCAGCGCGTGGCCCTCGCCATGGCCTTCATCTCGAATCCGCGCATCCTGATCCTCGACGATCCGTTGAGCGCGGTCGACGCGCGCACCGAGCGCGGCATCCTCGAGGCGATCGATCGCCAGCGCGCGCAGCGCTCGGTGCTGCTCGTGACTCACCGGGTCGCCGCCGCGGCGCGCTGCGATCGCATCGTGGTGCTGGACGGCGGCCGGATCGTGGAGAGCGGCACGCACGCCGAGCTGACCAAGAGCGGGGGCCTCTATTCGATCTTCGCCGAAGAGCAGCGCATCGAAAGCGAGCTCGAAAAGCTGGGCCGGGACGAGGGGGAGGCGGCAGTCGCATGACCGACGCCTCGCCGGCGGTGCCCGCGGCGCACGAGAAGCGCCGCCGCACCGAGAAGATCCTGGCTGCCTTCCACGAGGAAGAGCGCTTCACGAAGAACTACGACTCGCGGATCGCGGGGCGCATCTGGTCTTTCCTCGCTCCGCAGCGCGCGCTGATCGCGGTCTCGGTCACGGTCTTGCTCGTGACCTCGGGGCTCGCGCTGATCCGGCCGCTCGTGATGATGCGCGGCATCGACGAGGGCGTGCTGAAGGGCGATCGCGTGGAGCTCGCGCGCATCGGGGCGATCTTCGCGGGTCTGCTCGTGCTCGAGCAGGTGCTCGGCTTCGTCCACATGTACGCGATGCAGATCGTCGGCGCGCGCGCGATGGCCGATCTGCGCAGCCACGTGTTCCGCTTCCTGCACTCGCGGCGTCAGGCGTTCTTCGATCGCCAGCTGATCGGTCGCCTGGTCTCGCGCGTGACGAACGACGTCGACGCGATCCTGGAAGCGTTCGCGTCGGGCGCCGTCAACGCCATCGGCGACGTGGTGCGCCTGGTCGGCATCGTGGCGTTGATGGTGAGCCTCGACTGGAAGCTCTCGTTGATCGGCTTCATCGCCGTGCCGCCCGTCGCGGCGTTCATCTACCTGATCCGGCGCCCCATGCGCGAAGCCATGCGCGAGATCCGCGCGCGCACCTCGCGCATGAACGCGATCATGAACGAGCAGGTCTCGGGCATGAGCCTGATCCAGGCGTACGGCCGGCAGAGCGCGACGCAGCGCGACTTCGACGAGACCAACGTCGCCTACCGCGATGCGAACATGAAGAGCATCAAGTGGGAGGCGATCCAGGACGCCGCCATCGACATGGTGGGCTCGGTCTGTCTCGCTTCGATCATCGTCGCGCTCGGCTACCGGCCCGTGAGCTTCGGCACCGTGGTGGCGTTCAGCGCCTACCTGACGCAGTTCTTCGAGCCGATCAGCCTGCTCGCGCAGCGCTACACGCTGGTGCAGGGCGCGATGAGCGGGGCCGAGCGCGTGTTCAGCCTGCTCGAAGTGAGCGAGCCGGACGCTCCGCCGAAGGCCGCCCGCCCGGCGGCGGATGCCGAGGTCGCCGTCGCGCTCGAGGACGTGACCTTCGAGTACAAGGCCGGGGTACCCGTGCTGTCCGACGTGACCCTGTCGGTGCGGCGCGGGGAGAAGGTCGCGCTGGTCGGTCCGACCGGATCCGGGAAGACCACGATCACGGCGCTTCTGCTCAGGCTGTACGACGTGGAGCGGGGCACGGTGCGCGTCTTCGGTGAGGATGTGAACGGCCTCGATCGTGGCGCCCTGCGCAAGAATTTCGCGGTGGTCCCCCAGGACGTGGTGCTCTTTCCCGGGACCGTCGCCGAGAATATCGCTGCGGGCAGTGTGCCGGATCGCGGGCGAGTGGAGGACGTGCTCCGCCGCATCGGCGCGCTCGACCTCTTCCTGGCGCGGGAAGGGGGAATCGACGCCGCGGTCGGGGAGCAGGGTTCGAACTTCTCGGGCGGGGAGCGCCAGCTCATCGCCTTCGCGCGCGCACTGTATCGGGATGCCCCGATCCTGATTCTGGACGAAGCGACCGCCAGCATCGACAGCGACACCGAAGCTCGCCTGCAGCGCGCGCTCGAGGAGCTCCTGCGCGGTCGCACGGCGCTCGTGATCGCCCATCGCCTGAGCACGATCCGCGAGGCCGATCGCATTTTGGTGCTGCGCAAGGGGCGTCTGGTGGAGGAGGGCAGCCACGAAGAGCTGATCGCGCAGGGTGGTTTGTACGCGAAGCTTCACGAGCTTCAGTTCTCGCGCGAGCACGTGGTGCAGCCCTCGCTGGCTCCGCCCGGTGAAGCCGACGCGCCCGCGGGTGCAGCGTCGTGAAAACTCGTGATGGGATCTTCGCGTGACGTCGAGATTCCGAATTCGGTTCGCATCGAAACGAACGATTGACGCGCTCAATCGATTGCCAACTCGAAATTAGAGGTTACGCTTCACTGCATAGCGTCAGGCCCCGGAATTACATCCCCCGGCCGTCGCTTGATCAGATCGTAGTCTTCGTCGACTTTCCGGTCGCGCTCGAATGCCGCGCGCCCGCCGGCGCTCGGGCTCGAACGGAGGAAAGGGCCGCGGAGGACTGCCCGCTTCGCGGCTGAACCGAGATCCGCGGTGCGTCCGCCCCGCGCCGCAGCAAGGAGCTCACCATGTTGAAGCCATTGTTGTTCGTCGGGACACTGCTTTCAGGTGGAGGATTGTTCGCCTACACGCTGACCATGCAGCGCGCGCGACTCGAACCTTCGCTCGAGCCGAGCCCCGAGGTCGTGCAGGTGGTTCCACCGCCCGCGCGCATCAGCGAACCCGAGCCCGCGGTCGTGGAGCCCGCGGTCGTGGACATCGAGCCCGTCACCATCTACGCGCCGTTGCGGCGCGCCGCGCGGCCCGCAGCGGTCGAGCCGCCCGTGGAGGCGACGCCCTGCTCCGACTGGCGGGAGCTCGGCCCTCAGCAGCTGAAGTCCGGGACGACCACCGTGATGCACCAGGTGCGCAGCCTCTGCCAGTGAAGGCCGCGTCGCCCGCCGCGCCGGTGCGTCCGCGGGCTCAGCTGGCGCGTTCGATGCGGCCGTCGGCGTGACGGGCGAAGCGGGCGGAATCGCCGCCGTGGACCGGATCCTGTCGAGGCCAGGGCCAGCCGCCGAAGCCGGTGGCGCGGTAGTCGGCGTACGCCTGCTTGATCTGCCCCATGTCGTTCATCACGAAGGGGCCGCGCTGCACGACCGGTTCGCCGATAGGGCGGGCCTGAAGCAGTAGGAGCTCGGATTCTTCCGGACCGTTCTGGAGGGGAAGGGGAAGATCGGCGCGGAGCTCCAGCGCGTGCCGGCCGCCGACCTCCCGGGTGCCTGCCGTCAGGCTCTTGCCGCGAAAGAAATACAGGGTGCGATTGGTGCCCGCCTGCGCCGCCGGCAGCGTGTAACGCGCGCCGGGAGCGAGTTTGAGCGTCCAGATCGCGATGTCGCTGTCGGTGTGGGAGGCCCAAGAGCTCGGGGGAGGTGGCGGCGGTGCAGCGGTGCTCTCGACTCGACCGGCGATGATGGCGAGCTCGGTGCTCTTGCCGGCGGCGTCGCGCTCGATGCGGCGTGGGATGGCATGGCTCCAGAGCATCGTGAAATGCGGATCCACGAACTTGTCGCGCGACGGCAGGTTCAACCAGATCTGGAAAAGCTCGAGCGGGTTCTCGCGGTCGTGGTCGAGCAGCGGGAACATTTCGGCGTGGACGATGCCGCTGCCGGCGGTGAGCCATTGCACGTCGCCCTGACCGTAGCGAGCCGCGGCGCCCATCGAATCGGAGTGATCGATGAGACCGCGCCGCACGATGGTCACCGTCTCGAAGCCGCGGTGGGGGTGCTGCGGGAAACCCGGCACCACCTCGCCGTGGTACATGCGAAAGCCGTCCTTCACGTCGAAGTCGTTGCCGAGCTTGCGTCCCGAAAGCTTCTCGACCGGCGGCCCGAAGCGATCCGTCCCAGCGGGATAATGATCGTCGTGGTGCACGCAGAACAGAAACGGGTCGCGCGTCTTCCACTGAAAGCCGAGCGGCTCGACCCCGAGGATCGGCTCCTCCACCACGGAGGGGACGGCGCTGCGCGGCTCACTCGGCGCCTCGCTGCGGCAGGCCGCGATCAGCGGGGCGGTGGCGAGGGCTTGCACGACGCGGCGGCGGTCCATCGTAAGAGGGAAATATAGGGGACCCCCGCGGTCCGGCAAGGTTTCGCGCCGCTCGGGCTATGGTCCGCCCCTCCAGCCGTGAAGTTCTTCGCCACCGCCGCCAGAGGTACCGAACCCGCCTTGCGCGACGAGCTCCGTGAGCTCGGCTTCGCCGGCGTTCGTGCCGACCGCGGCGGTGTTCACTTCGAGGGCGAGGAGCGCGAAGGCTACCGCGCCTGCCTGTGGTCGCGCATCGCGTTGCGCGTGCTCGCGCCGCTCGCGAGCTTCGACGCGGGCAACGAGCGCGCGCTCTACGACGGCGTGCGCGCGATCGATCTCGACGCCGTGCTGACGCCGAAGCAGACGCTGGTCGTGAGTGCCGTGACGCGCTCGAGCCGGCTCACGCACACGGAGTACCTTTGCCAGCTCACGAAGGACGCGGTGGTCGACCGTATCCGCGACGCGCGCGGGGCGCGGCCCAGCGTGAGCAAGCGCGACGCGGACGTGCACCTTTACCTGCACCTCGCGCGCGACGTCGCGACGCTGTACCTCGACCTCGCGGGCGAGACCTTGAACCGGCGGGGCTTCCGCGAACGGGGAGCGGAGGCGCCGCTCAAGGAGACGCTCGCGGCGGCGCTGCTGCGCTACTCGTCGTGGGATCGCCAAGGGCCGCTCGCGGATCCGCTGTGCGGCTCGGGTACGCTGCTGATCGAGGCGGGGCTGTGGTCGAAGGACGTCGCGCCGGGGCGCACTCGCAGGCTTTTCGGATTCGAGCGCTGGGCGAGCTTCGATCGCCGCGCTCAGGTCGAGCTTCGCGAGCTCCGCGAGGCGGCACACGCGGCCGAGTTGCCGAAAGCCGCGCCGCTCTTCGGGCGCGACGTCTCCGGCGAGGTGCTCGCGCTCGCGCGTTCCTCGAGCGCGCGCGGAGGCTTCGACGTCAGGTTCGAGCAGGGCGCCTTGCGCGACGCGCACTTCGAAGGGGGCGCCGCGATCGTCGCGAACCCCCCGTACGGCAGGCGCCTCGAGCGCTCGGCCGATCTCGGTAAAGAGCTCGCCCGTCTCGCGGACCGCCACCCGGATTCGCACGTGGCGCTGCTGCTGGACGCGGAGCAGCCCCTCGCTCGAACTCGCCGCCGGCCGGGGCCTCCGCGCGACGTCTACAACGGGAACATCGCCTGCGTGGTGCGGACCTGGCTTGCCCGCGAGGCGGGCGGCGAATCGGGTGAATTCGACCGCGAACCGGCTTGAGCGGCGCTATTCGAGCCAGCCCATCAACACGGCGCGCTCGGTCAGCACCTCGACCACGTCTTCCATGCGCGCGATTTCCCGGGCGCGGAAGGGCTGGCCGCCGCGGCCGACTTCGAGCAGGGCCACGAGCTCGCCGTAGAGGCAGAGCGGGACCATCGCCACGCCGCGCACGTCGGGCAGGCAGCGCATCATCCGACCCAGTACGTAGCGGCTTTCGCAGCCGAGGCCGGGTTCGCTGATGACGGTGTAACCGTTGCGGGCAGCGTCGAGCGTCGGGTCGTCTTCGGCGATGCGCTCACCGAGCAGGCGTTCGGTGCGAGGCCCGTGCCCGCCGACGGTGACCACCGAGCGCAGGTCGTGGCGCGCGCGGTGCACGAGCCCGACTTCCGCGCCGGACGCCGTGACGGCGGTCGAGATCGCGAGCAGCAGCGCTTCACCCAGATCGAAGGCGTGCGAGAGCACGCCCACCGGGTCCACTGCCGCCGCCCGGAAGGTCGAGCGGACGGTGGGAGGCGGGCTGCTCGGACGGAGCGTGAGCGAGAGATCGTCGGGTGGCGGCGGCGCCACGCTGTCCAGGGGGTTCGAGGCGCGCGACTCGAGCGTCTCGCTCGGCTTCGCGAGGTCTTCGACCGTCTGCTGCCGCCCGTCGAGCGGCATCGATTCGATTTCGTCGAGGCGGCGCCAGACCTGCCACGACTCGTGGCGCACGAACGAGCCGCTCGGAATCCGCCCGTGGGCGGCGCCGCGGATCAAGAGCTCGAACGACACCGGCCCCACCGCCACGATCCCGTTGGTCACGAACCAGCGGTCGTTGCGCCGCGCGCTCGGGGGAACGGTGTCGCGGAGGGGCGACTCGGAGGCGAGGTGCGCGGAGGCCATGATCGAAAAGCGCGAGCGTGTAGGATAATACATACACTGGCCTACAGGGGACTACAAGGACTGGGCCGACCTGGCTACGAGCAGTGGCCTTGCCGGGCGCGATCAGCCCATGCAAAGACCTGGGTCAGTTCAAGTATGGCCGGCGATCACTCTTCCGATCACGTCCGAGCGCCGGGAAAGGTCTGGCTGGTCGGAGCAGGGCCCGGAGACCCCGGGCTCATCAGTGTCCGCGGGCTCGAGGTGCTCGCTTCGGCGGAGGTGGTGCTCCACGACGCCCTCGCGCATCCCGCGCTGCTCGACGCCTGCCGGGGCGCGGAGCTTCGCAACGTGGGCAAGCGCTTCGGCGAGCCGAGCTCCGCCCAGGAGCCGATCAACCGGGAGCTCATCGAGCTCGCGCGGGCCGGCAAGCGCGTGGTGCGACTGAAGGGCGGCGACCCCTTGCTGTTCGCGCGAGGCGCCGAGGAGGCGCTCGCACTTGCCGCCGCGGGCGTGAAGTTCGAGATCGTGCCGGCGGTGTCCTCCCCGATGGGAGCCGCCACGTACGCGGGGATTCCGCTCACCCACCGCGACCTCTCGTCGAGCGTGACGTTCATCACCGGGAGCGACCGAGCCGGCGAGGCCTGGTCGCCCGAGGCCTGGAAGAAACTCGCGACCGCCACCGACACGATCTGCGTACTGATGGGCATGCGCCGCCTCGAGGAGATCGCGCAGGCGGTGATCGCCGGCGGGCGCGATCCGGGAACGCCCGTGGCGGTGATCCAATGGGGTGCGCGTCCCGAGCAACGCGTCGCGATCGGGACGCTCGCGAACATCACCGCAACGGTGCAGCGCGAAGGCCTCAAGAATCCGGCGGTGATCGTGGTGGGGGAAGTGGTGCGCCTGCGCGAGGAGCTCCGCTGGTACGACACGCAGCCCTTGTTCGGAAAACGCGTGCTCGTGCCGCGCGCGCTCGAGCAGGCGGAGCGCACGGCGAAGGCGATTCGCGCTCGCGGCGCGGAGCCCGTGCTGGTTCCGCTGATCGAGTTTCACCCGCCTCCGGACCGGGCTCCGCTGCTGCGCGCCGTGGGTGCGCTCTCGACTTACGAATGGGTGCTCTTCACGAGCGAGAACGGGGTGGAGCGCACGTTTTCGGCCCTGCGCGAGCGCGGGGGCGACGCACGGGCGTTCGGGACGGCCAAGGTGGGAGCGATCGGTCCCCGCACGGCGGACGCCCTGGCTCGCTACGGCATCGCCGCCGATCTCGTCGCCGAGGAGCACGTCGGCGAAGGTCTGGCGCGCGACCTGCTCGCGCGCGGGCGCCCGAAGCGCGTCCTCATCGCGCGGGCGCTCGTCGCGCGTGACGAGTTGCCACGCCTTTTGCGCGAGGCGGGCGCCGAGGTCGACGTGGTCGCGGCGTACGAGACCCGACCCGTGCCGGTCGCCACGGTGCTCGAGCGGCTCGACGAGGCGCGCGCGGACGTCGTGCTCCTCACTTCGAGCTCGATCGCGCGCTCGCTCGTGACGGCGCTCGGGCCGCGGGCTCGCGACCATCTCGCCTCGCTCACGGTCGCGAGCATCGGTCCGATCACGACCAAAACCGCGGAGGAGCTCGGGGTGCGTGTCGACGTGGCGGCGCCGGTCCACACGCTGGACGGGCTACTCGACGCGCTGGAACGGCACTTTCCGGGGGCTCCGCTCCCCGCCGCCCCGCGGGAGTGATACGAAGGCGATCGCATGCCGAGCGAAGGGACCCTGCTTTCCGCCACTCCCGCTCGAGCTGCCGACGCTGCCGGGGAGGAAACGCTGTTCGACGGCTATCCGGCGTTGATCGCCAGCGTGGGCGCGCTCCTGGTCGTGGTCCTCACGCTCGGTCTCGCGCTCGTGCCGTACTGGTGGCGTTCGCGCAGCCGGCACTATCGCGTCACGACGCGCCGGATCGTGATCGAGGTGGGCCTCTTGAGCAAGCGCCTCGAGCAGCTCGATCTTTACCGGGTGAGCGACTACACCGTCGAGCGTCCGCTCTCCCAGCGCCTGCTCGGCACGGGCAATCTGATCTTGCGCACGCTCGACAAGACGTCACCGATCGTCGCGATCAGCGGCATCAAGACCGACGTGGTCGCGCTCTACGAACGTGTCCGCGCCGCGACGGAAACCGAAAAGACCAAGCGCGGAGCCCTGCGTCTGATGGAAGTCGAAGCGCCATGAAACGACCTACTCTTCTACTCGTCCTCTGTGCCACGCTCGGATTTTCGGCGCCGGTGTGGGGACAGGAACCCGACGAGGCGACGCGTACCGCCGCCCGCGCGCTCGGTACTTCCGGAGTCGAGGCCTACCAGGCGGGCGACTTCGCGATGGCCACCGACAAGCTCGAGAAGGCGTACGGCATCCTACGCGTGCCTTCGCTCGGGCTCTGGTCGGCGCGGGCGCTCGTTCAGAACGGCAAGTGGGTGGAGGCGCTGGACCGCTACCTCGAGGTCGCGAGCCTGCAGGTTCCGAGCGGGGAATACGCGGTGCAAAAGCAGGCGCAGGCCGACGCGGACACCGATCGGGCCGCGCTCAAGCCGCGCATTCCGGTGATCCTCGTGCGCGCGGAGGGCGCGGCGATCGCGGAGACCGAGGTCAGCATCGACGGCCGCGTCGTTCCCTCGGCGCTGGCGGCCGAGGGCCGGCTCGTCAATCCGGGGAAGCACGTGATCGAGGGCAAGCACGCCGGTACGCCCGCGCGCGTGGAGCTCACGGTGAAGGAAGGGCAGCGCGAGACGGCGGTGCTCCGCTTCGGGGCGGCTTCGCCCGCGCCGGGGACGGTTCCGCCGACGGCGGTGGGGAAGGACAGTGGTTCCTCCTCGGACGGTTCGACCCAGCGCGTGATCGGGTGGACTGCGGTGGGCACGGGTGCCGTCGGGATCGCGGTGGGCACGGTGTTCGGCATCATGGCGATCGGCCAGAAGGGCGACATCGACGACAACGCTGCGTGCGTCGACAACCGGTGCGCGCCGTCGGAGACGGACGACGTGGACTCGTACAATACGGCGCGGACGGTCTCGTCCGTGGGTCTGATCGCGGGCGGCGTGCTCGCCGGAGTCGGCGTCGTGCTGCTCGTTACGGCGCCGTCCGGCAAGGCGCGCGCCGAGGCCTGGATTTCGCCGAACGCGGCCGGTCTGCGGGGGAGGTTCTAATGTCGAAAGAGCGCTTCTTCTCGGTGGTGGCCGCGGTGCTCGCCGGGGCTTGTGCGTTGCCGGCGGTCGAGATCGATGAAACGCTCGGTGGATCGGGAGCGGGCGGCGGTGGCGGGGACACAGGGGGCGGAAGAGGTGGTCTTTCGGGATCGGGCGGTTCGGCCGGAAGAAGCGGGGGCAGCGGAGGCGGGGTGCCGCTGGATACGCGCGAAGACGCGTGCATCGATTATTGCGACACCTACTTCATCGCGTGCGCTGAGCACGACCGGAATACGTACGACAACAGCCTGGACTGCATTCAGACGTGCGGCACTGCGGACTGGCCGTTTGGAACGGTCACTGCGGAAGTGAACAGCGTGCAGTGCCGGCGGGCGCACGCAAAGCTCGCGCTGAACGATCCCGATCCTCACTGCGACCACTCGGCAGAGTTCCCGCAAGGCGCGTCGTGCGCGCCGTAGCGAGTCGTGCAACGCAAGAAGTTCTCGCGCACGGCGTATCGAAGGGTGTCCACCGAACGATGTACGCTTTCGTGACGACTTGCAGCATCGACTGATGGCCCATATTGGTGGCTTTTGGGGCCAGTGCTCGTCTCCCGCAACGCTGGGGCGCGCCATCCATTCCCCGGAAAGTACAGGCCAACCCATGTCGAATTGCGACGGTCGTCTCCAATGCGCGAAATTTGCCGGGCTTCTAGCGGCGACGGTCCTCACTGGATGCGGGGCAGAGCCTGATGCGTTCGAGTCCACGGACGTGGAGCCCACGGCGCGCCTCGAGCAGCCGGTCATTCCAGGCGCAAGCATCTCCCAAGTCACCATGTCCTTCCCACTCGCCGGTGGCGGACAGATCTCGGACAAGCGTGCGGTTTGCCCGGTGGGTGCTGTCGCGGTTGGCGGCGGATACCTCGGGGGCTCCAGAGACGTACGCGTCCGGGCCTCCACGTCGGTGGGGGCGAATTGGTGGAGCGTCAGCGCCGTCAACTTGTCGGCTACCAACACTACGGTCACGGTGGCCGTAGAGTGTCTTACGAACACGCCCGCGGTTGCGGCGACATACACTTCGCGAGCGAAGACCATTGCACCAGGTAGCGCAAGTGCCCAATGGGTCGTGTGTCCCGCCGGAACCATTCTCTCGGGCGGCGGTTTCAGTTCAGCGAGCCCGGACTTCGAAGTTACCTTCAATAACTATGGGGCTGAGCCCAATGCCTGGAATATCCAGGCCAAAAACAAGAACAACTTCAACTCCATCACCTTTCAGACGAGCGCTCAATGCTTGCGCGGAGTCGGGGGTGGCTGGGTCGCAAGCCCAGTCGTAAGGACGCCTTCCATTCCTCCCGGCGGGGAGGTGGTCCTCGACAGTGCCGAATGCCCGCAAGGAACGTTGCTGGGAGGTGGCGGGTTCTTGACTGCAAAAGCTGCCGTACGCGGCAGCATTCGCAATTTCGACGATCCGAGACGGTGGAGAAATACCTACTGGAATCCGAGCACCACGACGACCATTGTCATTGGCGAGCCACTACGCGTGCTCTGCCTCGATCTCTCCCTGTTGTGAGGAACACTCCGCGAGCTTGGCTGCGCTTACTTCAGAGCTCCACGCGCGCGAGGAAAAATTTGTTGCTGAGGGTTTTGTTCGTCAGCTTCTCGAAGCGGGTGATCTGGCCGAGCTCGGATTTCAGGCTGGCTTCGCGGCTGTGCTCGGTGGTGAAGAAGAGGACGCGCGTGCCGCGCTCGCGTTCCTCGTCGAGGTAGGTCTTGAACTTGGTCGCGCTCGAGACGAAGGCAGGAATTCGATTGCCGGTGTAGAAGTTTTCGCCCTTCCAGTTCATCTGGAAGGCGACGAGCGGCTCTTCGGGGCCGCTCCGGCGCCGGTAGTACTCGATGATGGTCTCGCGCTGGCCGTAGTGGGAAGCGGCGCGCACGACGTAGACGTCGAGCGTCCAGGCCGCCGACCAGACGCCGACGCTGCAGAGCAGCGCGGCGGCGTGTGCGCGCAGGCGCGGGCTCACGAACGCGGCCGTGGCGGCGACGCCGCAAGCGCACACGGCCGCGAACACGGCGCGAAACTCGAGTGAGCTCGGCCACGCGCGCTTGTAGTTGTAGCTCGCCAGCTGGGTGATGCGCGCGGGCCCCTCCGGATCGTCGGGCCAGAACAGGTCACTCCCCGCGAGCGCGAGGGCGACGGCCGCGCCGACGCCGAGCAGCGCAAGGAGGCTCGACTGGTAGCGCTCCGCCGGATCGCTCTCCGGAGCCTCCGGAAAGCGGAACAACGCGAGGCCGAACAGCGCGAGCCCCGCGGCGAGCGAAGGAGCGGCGACCCAGAGCGAAGCCTTCGCGTCAACCGCCCCGAGCAGCGAGCCCGGCAGGCAGCGGAGCGCGCCGTAGAGCAACAGGAGCCCCGACAGACCGAAGAGCAGCGCGTACTCGACGAGTCGCCGCCCGCGCGGCAGCTCCCGCGGTAGCGCGCGATCCAGCCAGATCCCCGCCAGCATCGCGATCGGCGGCACGCAGGGCAACGCGTAGTGATGGAACTTCGTGAGCGATACGCTGAACATCGCGAATGCGATCGCGAACCAGAGCGCCAGGAAAGCCAGGAGCTCCGCGCGCAGGCTCTTGCTCTCGTCGCCCTCGCGCTGGAACGCGAGCAGTCCCGCCGCGCCGAGCCCGGTCCACGGGAACAGGCCGTAACCGAGCTGCCACACGTAGTAGCGGAAGCTCACGTCGTCGCCCGTATTCGTGTCGTGCACGTGCACGAACGCCCGCTTGTACATGTCGTGAAAGAGCAGTCGATCGGTGAACGGAGAGCCGTGCCGCGCGAACATCTGCACGTACCAGGGCAGGCACACGCACGCGACGAGCAGCGCGAGCCCCACGAGCTCGAGCCGCGCGAAGTCACGAAAGCGCCGCGCGGCCGCGATCCCCACGAGCGCGATCACGAGCGGGAGCACCAGACCCGGGGCGCCCTTCGCGAGCGCGGCGAGCGCCGTCGCGTACCACGCGGCCAGGAAATACAGCCGCTGCACGCGCCGTTCGCCGCGATTGGCCCAGAGCAGGAGCGCCGCCAGCACGCACCAGCCGATCGCCATCAGCCCGGGCTGGAGCGAGGGGTCCACCGGCTCCGCCATGTGACACGGCTCGTTGCCGGGAATGCCGCAATTGCCCGCCGAGCCGTAGGGGATCTCGTCCAGGTGCCAGCGAAAGCCGTGTGGGGCGGCGGCGAGTTGCAGCGTGAGGTGTCGCGAGAACAGGTAGAGCACCTGCGGGATGACGCTCACGAGCACGAGCACGAAGAGCGCGTGGTACGCGGACACGCCGAACACGCGGCTGCCGATGCGCACACCGTGCACCGTAACGCGGCGCTCCGGATCCGTGCCGAGGCCGAGCAGCACGAGCCCGAGCGCGGCGCTGAGCGGCGCGACGTACGGCATGTCGGTCATGCTCTGGCGCCCGATCACGTACCAGTACGGCATCGTCGTCAGCGCCAGGCCGCCGAGAAACCCCGCGCGCCGGCCGAAGCGTTGCGCGACGGCGCGGTAGAGCACGTAGGTCGCGATCAGCGTGAACACGAAGATCGGCAGCCGCGCCGCCCATTCCGGACGGGGGTCGAACCCCGCGCCGGCGGCCGAAAGCATGCGATCGGGCCCGAACCTCACGCCGAACAGCGAGAACGACAGCGCCTGCAGCCAGAAGTCGAGGACCGGCTTCGACCAGAACCAGTTTTCCTGCGCCCACCAGGTCGAGATCCAGTCGTCGCGGGCGAGCATCTCGCGCGCGACCTCGCCGTAGTGCGTCTCCCAGGGGTCGCTCAGCGAATACGCGCCGAGCAGCGGCACATAGAGGAGCACGTTCAGCGCCACGAGCCAGAAGCCCGCGCGCGAAAACAGCGGCCGTCCGGGATCCACCGCGCCGAAGCCCGAGAGCACGCGAAACCCCGCCGTCACCTGCCACAGCATGGCGGCCGGGATCGCCAGCGCGGCGCCGGCCACGCCGCCCGGCACTCGCCCGTCGACGGCCAGGCGCACGAGCGCGACCACGAGCGCCGTACTGCCCGCGAGCTCCACGAGCCGGAGGGCGAGCGAACGCAGGCTGGTCGCCCCCGCGACGGGCGCGTCGTCGAACGTCCCCAGAAAGTCGAGCAGCGCGAACGCGGCGACGGCGCACGCGAGCGCTCCGACCGGCACCGAAAACCCGAAGTGCAGATCCGCGCACATCGTCATGAACGGAACGAGCAACGCGAGCGCGAAGAGCGCGAGGCTTTTCGGGCGGAGCGAATGACCCGGGGGGACGAGCTCCTCGTCCGTCGTGTCGTCTCGGGTTTCGTTCGGCGCGGAGGTGGACAAGGCCGGGCGCACGATACCGCGGTTCCGCTGCCGGCGCGGCTCTGGCGCCCTCGCCCGCGCCAGCGTATGGTCCGCCCCCATGCCCGACAGTCGCGAACCCGCCACGAGCGTGCGGCACGAGCCCGCCGCGCTCCGCCAGAGCATGTTGCGGCGCCTGCCCAAGCGCCTGTTCGGGACGGGGCGCCTGCGCGTGCCGGCCGTGCCGGCGCTGGTCGACCACTACGTCGAGCAGCTGGGCTCCATGTTCGCTCTGCACGGGCGAAAGTTCACCGAAACGGAGCTCGAGCACGTGCGCGGTATCCTCAAGGAAAAGCTCAAGGAGGGCTGGGACGCGTCGCCGTACTCGCACGTGATCGTGCGCTTTCAGACGGACGACCCGCCGAAGACCAGCCTCTCGTACTGGGTTTCGGTGGAGGTCTCGACGATCGAGAACGAGTACGCGACCTGGGTCGCGACGCGCACGCCGCCGCTCTTCGGGACGCACCCGGACTCGAAGGTGATGGACCTCTGCCACTCGCTCGGCACGGACGCGCCGGTGCTCGACATCGGCGCCGGTACGGGGCGCAACACGTTGCCCATGGCGCGCGCCGGCCACCCGACGAGCGCCGTCGAGCTCAGCCCCGATCTGGCGCGCATCCTGCGCACCGACGCCGAGAAGGAGGGCCTCACGGTCCAGCTGTTCGAAGGCGACGTGCTGAACGCCGATCTCGACCTGCCGGAGTCGCACTTCCGCCTGATCATCCTGTGCGAGGTGGTCTCGCATTTTCGCAGCGCGGCCGATCTCCGGCGTCTGTTCGAGCGCACGGCGCGCCTGCTCGCGCCGGGCGGCCTGCTCGCCTTCAGCGTGTTCCTGCCGGTCAGCGGCTACCAGCCGGATCGGCTGGCGTTCGAGCTCTCCCAGGTGTTCTGGTCGACGCTCTACACGCGCGAGGAGCTGAAGGAGGCGTCCGACGGGCTCGGCTTCTCGCAGCTCTCCGAGGAATCGGTGCACGACTACGAGAAGAAGCGGCTGCCGGAGAGCGCCTGGCCGCCCACGGGCTGGTTCGTCGAGTGGACGCGCGGCATCGATATCTACAACCTGCCGGTCGGCAAGGCGCCGGTCGACATGCGTTGGGTCGTCTACAAGAAGAGCTGAGGTCCGCGTCCCGAGCGCGGCAGCGGCGCTACCCTTCGGCGACGACGCGGTTACGACCGCCGTTCTTGGCCGCGTACAGCCGGCGATCCGCGGTTTGTACCAGATTTTCGACGTTCGGCTCGGCGGTCGTCGCGTACGAGGCGCAGCCCACGCTGACCGTCACGCCGAACGTGCCCCGCTCGGTTTCGATCGAAACGGCGGCGATGCGTTCGCGCAGGCGCTCGCCCACGGCGCGCGCGCCCTCCAGCGGAATCCCCCGCAGAATCAGCGCGAACTCCTCGCCGCCGTAGCGCGCGAAGACGTCTTCGTTGCGCACGAGCCGCCGCGTGGCCTTCGAAATCTCGACCAGCACCTCGTCCCCGATCGGGTGACCGTAGCTGTCGTTGACGCGCTTGAAATGGTCGACGTCGAACAGCACGAGCGAGACGTCCGTAGCGTGCCGGCGCGCGTACGAAAGCTCCATGCGCAGCTGGTTGTCGAAGTGCTCGCGGTTGTTCGCGCCCGTGAGCGCGTCGGTCACGCTCGCCTCGTAGAGCTGGCGCAGGAGCTGCTCCTGGCCCTCGTCGGCGACGGCGTAACGAAACACGGCCTGGGGACCGAACTGGATCAGGTCGCCGTCACGCAAGATGGCGCTCTCGACGCGCTGGCCTCCCACGAAGGTGCCGTTCGCCGATTCGGTGTCGCGGATGACGTAGACGCCGTCCTCGAGCACGACCAAGGCGTGGCGCCGGCTCACGCCGTCGTCGTTGAGCCAGAGCTCGCAGTCGCTCGAGCGCCCGATGCGCTGCACGTCCTCGCCGAGCTTGGTCACGTGCCCGAGCTGCGCGCCGCGCGCCCGGATCAGGAGGTGGCGATCCTTCGCCTGCTTGCGCAGCGCCTTCACGTCGCGCAGGGCCAGGACGGCAGTTCGCTCCGACGGATCGTCTTCCTGGAGATGGTACTTATGCCCACCCGGCGGCGGTGTCTCGTCGCTCACGAAGCCTCTGCCTTCACAAACTACACCATCGCTCGCCGCGCGCCCAAAAGGAGGTAGCCGGCCGGTTGCGGGGGTGGGTGGGAGGCCCACTTCGCCCCCTGCCGGCCTGCGGTTTTTCGCGAAAAGCTCGAGGCCGGGAACTTCCGTGCCCGGCGCCTGTCGATGTTGGGGCAAGCGACGAGCTCGCGGCGGTGAGAGCGGCGTCTCGAGGACGAGGCGTACGCCCGCAAGCCGCACGTCGCACACAAGGAGTGTCTTCATCATGGCCCATGCAGAGCTCGGTGTGCCCAGCGCCGCCGGTCGAGCCTTCGTTCCCCCGCTTCCGAACCCGTTTCTCGTTCACGATCCGGAGCCGAGCCCCGCGCTCGACGTCGCCGGAGCGGAGTACGTGATGGTGCAGAGCACCGGCCCCGTCGATCCGCGCGAATGCGAGGAGCTCGGAGTCGACGCGCTCGAGGTAACGGTGTGCTGGGGCACGAGCGTGCTGCACGTCGCGCATCTCTCGCCGCCGCGCGCGTTCTTCGTGGGTCACGGCGAGGGACTCGACTACGCGCTGCCGCGCGAGGCGGCGCCGTTCGAGCGCGCCGCGGTCGTGGAGGTGGCGGGCGGCGAGGTGTACGCGGTTGCGCCGGGCGGCGCCGCGCTGTCGGTGCGCGGCGGGGGGGCCGTCGAGTCCCGGGTCGCGCTGAAGGCGGACACCAACGTCGAGATGGCGCTCGGCGCGTTCACGCTGCGGATCGCGGTGGTGACGGCGGGCAAGCGCTTGCCGCGCGCGGTCGGCGTGGACGGACGTGGCCTGGGCGCCTCGCTGATGGTGTGTTTCGGCGCGGCGGCGGCCTTCCTCGGCGCGCTCGCATACTACACACCCGCGCTCGGAGCCTCGCTCGACGACGAGCTCGATCGCGACAGGCTCGCGATTCTGCGCGCCTACCTGGACGCGCAGGCCGAGCGCGAGCGCGATCAGCCGCCTCCCGACGCGGGCACCGGCGCCACCGAGAAAGGCGGAGGCAATCCGGGAACCGCCGCGCAGGGCCCCGAGGGCAAGATGGGTCGCCCCAATCGACCGGATGTCCACAAGCGCGTCGCGATTCAAGGCAACGGTCCCGTCGAGCTCTCGCGTGCCGAGGCGCTCGCCGAAGCGCGCAACATCGGCATGATCGGCCTCCTGGCGCAGATGAACAGTCGCGCGCTGCCCACGGCGCCGTGGGGCGCCGACATGGCGAACGGTCCCGACGCGAGTGACGCGTGGGGCAACATGTGGGGCGACGAACCGGGCGAGAGCGGCGGCTTCGGCGGCCTCGGGCTCACGGGCACCGGCTACGGCGGTGGTGGTTACGGCAAGGGCATCGGCATCGACCGCATCGGCACGTGCGGCACGAACTGCGGGTTCGGCGTCAACGGCGGCGACGGCTTCGGCAACGGCGTCGGGAGAGCCGGCGGGAAGCACGAGACGAGCGTTCCGCAGGTGCGCATGGCGAAGGGCACGATCGTGAGCGGGCGGTTGCCGGCCGAATTGATCCAGCGCGTGGTGCGGCAGAACTACGGCCGTTTCCGCGCCTGCTACGAAGGCGGACTGCGCGCGAATCCGAATCTGACCGGACGCGTGACGGCGCGCTTCATCATCTCGCGCGACGGAACGGTGACCAACGCGGCCAACGGCGGCAGTGACCTGCCCGACAGCAAGGTCGTGAGCTGCGTGATCGGCGCCTTTTACGGACTTTCGTTCCCATCTCCGGAAAATGGCATCGTCACGGTCAGCTACCCGATCATGCTGACGCCTTCGTGAGCGGTCGCCGCGGCAGCGAGAGCCGCGGCAAACTGCGACGCCCAGCCGGCGGGAGTGCCCCTGATTCCTGCCGGCTTGGTCGTTTGTGACGAACCGGGTAAGGTCTGGCGTGTGAGAGCGCTTCTTCTAGGCCTATTTGCTTTCGTCCTGTTCGCGACTTTCTCGAACGAAGCCTCGGCGCAGGTTTACACGCGCCGCAGCTACGTGTTGCCGCAAGGCAGGGTCGAGCTCACCGGCACACCTGCGCGTCCCATGATGATGGGCCTGAACGTCTCGGAAAACTCCGATTTCGAGCCATTTCACTTCCCGCTCCACGTCTACTTCGGCGTGACCGAAGATCTCACTCTCGGCATCACGCACGATCTCGGCCTCTGCCCGAACTGCGACGACCCTTACAACGACGTGGGCCTGGGTCTGCTCTACGGCATCGTGCGTGATCCGAGCTTCGAGCTCGACCTGCACCTGACGGCGCCGCTCATCAGCTCGTTCGACCCGTTCTTCCTCTCCGTCCGCGGCGGCGTGCTCGGGCGCGTCAACTTCAGCAATCTCGTGGCGATGGTCTTCGACCCGTCGCTCAAGATCGGCCTCACCAACCGTGCTGCGGCCGACGGCAACAACAAGGAGTACCTGTACCTCCCCGTCTGGGTCTACTTCCAGGCGACGCAAGCGCTCGTGCCCTTCGTCGGCACCGCCTTCCACGGGCCGCTCCAGGACTACTTCGACGACATCCAGGTTCCGCTCGAGGGCGGCATGGTGATTTCGGTCAACCAGAACGTCGATCTCGGCTTCGTGCTCACGTTCCTGAACCTGCTCGGCTCCGGCGGCGATCCCGAGTTCATCGAGCTCGGCTTCGTCGGACGCTTCCGATTCTAGTGCCGGTCCCGCAATTCCGGCGCTGCCGCCGCCGGCTGACGCTGCCTGCCGTGCACGCCGCTCGAGCCGGCCGCACTGCCGCCCTCCGCCCGCCGATCCCCGTCACCCAGAAGGGTGAGCGCCGGGCATAGAGCACGTGAATGAGCAAGAGCTCATCGTTTCGTGCGTAAACCAGAACTTCATCCGCAAACGTGGCAGACGGCGCCGATGCCGCGGACGGAACCGAACGAAACGGGGCGAGGCGGGGCGACACGCCTCGGGGTCTGTCGCGATATGAGACGCGGTAGACGAATAGGAAGAAGTCCTATCTATCTTTCCGATGGCGTCTTGATGTAAGCTGAAGGGCTATCAAATTTCCCGGAACTAGCTCGCGCAGTCGCAACGCCTGGTCGGGGGGAAGCGTCGCTTCGGGTCGCGCAACAGACTCGGATGAATGGAGAGAAGATGGTCCTCCCGCACATCGCTCGCTACTTTGGCTTACTGACGGT
>DASXWF010001533.1:0-2923 GCA_036503835.1 Polyangiaceae bacterium
GTGGATCGGGTCGATCTTGGAGAGCTGGGTGAGCTGCGTGCTGCCCACGCGGCCGACGAGCGTGCCGGGGTGGAACTGGGTCATGCCGATCAGGCCCGAGTCCGGCGCGACCACGGTCGTATAACCGAGCTCGATGCGGGCGCGATCGGCCGCCGCGCGCGCGGCGGCGACCGCCGACTTCTGCGCGCGTTCGTTGGCGACGGCCGTCTCGAACTCCTGGACCGAGACCGCGTTCTTGGCGACGAGCGGCTCGTAGCGGGTCACGTCCTGGTGCGCCCGCACGAGCTCGGCCTCCGACTTGGCGAGATCGGCCTGGGACTGGGCAAGTGCCGCACGGAAGGGGCGGGAGTCGATCGTGTAGAGCACCTGCCCCTTCTTCACGAAGGTGCCCTCTTTGAAGCTCATCGTTTCGAGGAAGCCCTCGACGCGAGCCGAGATTTCGATCTCGGTGTTGCCGACGGTTTGACCGATCGCTTCCACGTAAATCGGAACATCGCGGCTCACCGCTTCGGAGACCTTGACGAGCGGTGGAGGCGGGGGCGCGGCGGCTTTCGAATCCTCTTTCTTGCAGGCGGAGAGCGACAGAAACAGGAACAGCAGCGGTGTGCAGAAGCGGTGAGACGGGCTCATTGCAGGGGCTCTTCGAAGCGTCGCGTGTGCTGTCGCCGGGACTCGTTGAAAACGGGAAGGCGACCCCAACGGGGCAGAAACCTCGCCGGGGCGGACAGTTACGTGTCCGAACAGGCGTGTCAACGCGTTTTTTTGGCGAATTCTTGCGCCATCCGAAAGTCGCCGGAACGAACGTTTCGCGCTGCTTCGGTTTCGCATTTCGAGACGCGAAGACCGCTACATCCAAGCGAGCGATTGCCGGAGCGCCCGTGCCGACGTATCCATCGCTCGTGACACCGAAGCACGTGCTCGTGCTGAATTCGGGATCGTCCTCGCTCAAGTTCGCGCTGATCGAGCCGGTGTCGGGCGCCCGCCGGCTTCGCGGCCAGGTCGATCGGGTGGGGACGGAAGCGCCGGAGCTCGTTTACGAGCTGCGGGCCGGCGGCGAGGCGCGCTCGGGGCACTCGACCCTGAACGGCTCCACGCACGAAGCCGCGCTCGAGGGGCTGTTCGAGCTGCTGCAGCGTGAAGTCGCCGGCGTACCGCTCTCGGCGGTGGGGCATCGCGTGGTCCACGGTGGCGAACGGTTCCGCGAGCCCGTGGTCGTCGACGACGACGTGGTGCGGGCCATCGAGAGTGTTTCGCACCTCGCGCCGCTCCACAATCCGCATTGCCTGACGGGCATCCGTGCGGCGCGGAGCGCGCGTCCGGATCTTTCGCACGTCGCGGTGTTCGACACCGCCTTCCACCAGACCATGCCGGAGCATGCGTTCCGCTACGCGATCCCGGAGGCGTGGTACCGCGAGCACGGCGTGCGCCGCTACGGCTTCCACGGTACGTCGCACCAGTTCGTGACCGAGGCGGCGGCGCGCTCGCTCGGCGGCAGCGTGAGTGAGCTCTGCCTGCTCTCCGCCCACCTCGGCAACGGCTCGAGCGTGACGGCCGTCGATCGCGGCCGTAGCGTGGAGAACACGATGGGGCTCACGCCGCTCTCGGGACTGGTGATGGGGACGCGCTCCGGTGACATCGACCCGGGCGCGGTGCTGTTCATGGCGGGCCGGCTCGAGGGGGGCGTCGAGGCGGTGGAGCACGCGCTCAACCGCGAGTCGGGTCTGCGCGGGCTCTCGGGTTTTTCGAACGACGTGCGCGAGCTGCTCGCGGCCGAGGCGGCCGGCAACGAGCGCGCGCGGCTCGCGCTCGAGGTGTATTGCTACCGTCTGGCCGCCGCGATCGCACAGCTTTCGGTCGCGCTGCCGCGCCTCGACGCGCTCGTGTTCACGGGGGGCATCGGCGAAAATGCCGTGCTGGTGCGGAGCCGCACGGTGGAACGCCTGCGCCCGCTCGGCTTCGAGCTCGACCCGGCGGCGAACGCGGGACCACGCGAGGGCACGCTGCGCATCGACGCGGGTCGCGGCCCGAAGATCCTGGTGATTCCGACGGACGAGGAGTGGATGATAGCGAAAACGGTAGCGGCGCTCTGATGTCCCACACGTACTTGCTGGTCACCGCTCGCCACGAGGTCGGGCTCACGTCCGTCAGCCTCGGCGTGGTGCGCGCGTTCGATCAGGCGGGGCAAGCGGTCGTGTTCGTGAAGCCGATCGCGCAGCTGCGCCCGGGCTACGCGGGGCCCGAGCGCTCGACGGCGCTGATCGAGCTAGCCACGCGACAGCGGCCGCCGGAGCCGATTCCGATGGACCGAGCGGCTGAGCTGCTCGCGCGCGGCGAGGAGCAGATCCTGCTCGAGGAGGTGGTGGCGCGGGTGAAGCAGGCTCGCGCCGCGGGAGCGCCTGCGGCGACCCCCGCGGTGCTGATCGTGGAGGGCCTGGTGCCGACCGATACCGCGCCGTTCGCGACGCGGCTGAACGTTCAGATCGCGCGCGCGCTCGACGCGGAGGTCGTGCTGGTCGGGACGCCGGAGGACGGCGAGCCGCAGCAGACCGCCGAGCATTTCCGGATCGCGGCTCACGACTACGCGGGGACCGAGATCGCCGGTTGCCTCCTGAACAAGGTGCGCGAGACGGAGAGCGGTCCGGTCGAGCGCGTGAGCGGCTTTCTGAGCCAGGCGGGGCTCTCGTTTCACGCTCCGGGCTTCGAGCGCTGTGTCGAGACGTATCGCGAGGCGCTGCAAGCGGTCGGGCTGCGCTTGCTCGGCGCGATCCCTTTCCGGCCCGAGCTCGGCGCGCTGCGCGTGGGCGACGTGGCGCGCCTGCTGAACGCGGAGGTGGTGCGGCGCGGCGACATGGAGCGACGCGTGCTGGAAGTGATCGTGGGCGCCAAGGCCGTGCCCGCGGTGATCGAGAGCCTGACGCGCGGA
>DASXWF010001534.1:0-7708 GCA_036503835.1 Polyangiaceae bacterium
CCTCGACGAGCTCCGTCGCGGGCAGCCAGGGCGGGCGCTCGGCGGCGTTCACGCGATAGTCGCGAACCGCGTGAACGCGGCGACCGGCGAGCGCGTCGGGCGGAGCCGCGACGAGCCGTTCGATCGCGGCGAGCGCATGCCCGGGATCGCTCGCGGCGAGCGCGACGTTGCGCTGCACGCTCGCGAACACACCGTGCCGGCGCTCGATCTCGCTCAGGCGATCGAGCAACCCCTGCCCGCGCCGGCGGCATTCGCTCAGGAGGTCGGCGAGCGCGATCGCCGCCGAGATTCCGTCCTTGTCGCGGACGGCGGGCGTCACCGAGTAGCCGAGGGCTTCCTCGCAAGCGTAGGCGAAATGCCCCGCGCCGCGCCGCTCGAGCTCGAGCGCTGCGGACCAGAGCCACTTGAAGCCGGTCAGCGTACGCTCGACGTGCGCTCCCCGCCCGCGCGCCACCGCCTCGACGAGCGGCGTGGTGACCACGCTGGTGAGCGCGAGCGCGCGGTTGCGTCCGGGCGGAGCGGAGAGGCGTGCATCGGCGAGCAGCACCGCGAGCTGGTTGCCGCTCAGACGAACGAAGCGTCCCGCGGGCGTCGGCACGGCTGCGGCCAGGCGATCGGCGTCGGGGTCGTTCGCGAGCAAGAGGTCGGCCTGCTCGCGCTCGGCGAACGCAAGCCCGAGCTCGAGCGTCGCCGGGACCTCCGGATTCGGAAACGGCGTCGTCGGGAATGCGCCGTTCGGCTCGGCCTGCTCCGGCACGACGCGCACGTCGGGATAGCCGGCGCGGGCCAGCGCGCGCCGAGCGAATTTCCAGCCGACGCCGTGCAGCGGCGTGTACGCGAGCCGGAGCTCGGCGTTCGGCTCGCGCGGCCCGAGATGGGCCAGCACCTCCGCGAGGTAGCGTTCGAAGAGTGCGTCGGTGGAGAGGGGTTCGACCTCGGGCCGAAACGGCGCCGGCACCGCCGCGAGCAGATCGAGCTCGGCGCGAGGCACGCGGCCGGCTGGACCGACGGCCCGGATCGCCTGCTCGATGGCTCGATCGTGCGGCGCCACGAGCTGCACCGCGTCGTCGAGGTAGACCTTGTAGCCGTTGTCTTCGCGCGGGTTGTGGCTCGCCGTCACCACCACGCCGGCGGTCGCTCCCAGCACGCGCGCGGCATAGGCGACGAGCGGCGTCGGTACGGGCTCGGTAAACCAGCGCACGGGAACCTTGGCGGCCGCGAACACGGCGACCACGTCGTGCAAGAACGTCTGGCTCGAGCTCCGCGCGTCGGAACCGACCACCACCGGCAGGCTGCGCGCGCCGTCCCGGCGGTTCGCCAAGAAATCGGCGAGCCCGCGCGTGGCGCGGATCACCGTAGCGCGGTTCATTCGGCCGCTCCCGGCTCCGACCGCTGCGCGGAGGCCCGCCGTGCCGAACGCGAGCGGGCCGGACATGCACGCGCGGAGCGCCGCGAAGTCCCCCGCCGCGAGCAGCCGTTCGAGCTCCGCCCGCGTTTCCGGATCGGGATCGGCCTCGATCCAGGCGCGCGTGCGGTCGACGAGCTCGGCGTCGGTGGTCATGCCTGCGTCGCCGGCGCGCCGCGGGCGCCTTTTTCGGCGCTCGCGAGCGTTGCCGCGAGCCCGGTGTCGTACTCGCCCCGCCGGAACTCGTCGCTTGCGAGCACCTTCCTCACGAACTCGAGGTTCGTCCGGCGCGGCCCTTTCGGGCCGACCAGCGCGAGCTCGGTCTTCGCGAGAGCGGCGTCGAGACGGTCGATGGCCTGCGAGCGGTCCGGCCCGTGCGCGATGATCTTCGCGATCAGCGGGTCGTAGTGCACGGTCACTTCCCCACCCTCGACGTATCCGGCGTCGACGCGGACGCCCGAAAGTCCGTCCGGGAAGCGCAGGCGTTCGAGGCGCCCGGGTTGCGGGACGAAGCCGTTCGCGGGATCTTCCGCGTAGAGGCGCATCTCGATCGCGTGCCCCTGGCGCCTCACCTCGAGGACTTCGGGGGGCAGCGGCTCACCGGAAGCGATGCGCAGCTGAAGCTCGACGAGATCGAGCCCCGTCACGAGCTCCGTGACGGGATGCTCGACCTGCAAGCGCGCGTTGACCTCGAGAAAGTAGACCTCGCCGCTCGCGTCGGCGACGAGCTCGACCGTCGCCGCGCCGACGTAGCCGACACTTTTTACGAGGCGAACGGCCTTTCGAAAGAGCTCCTGGCGGCGCTGCTCTCCCGCCTCCCCGCCGAAAAACGCCGCCGCGGACGGGCTCTCCTCGACGATCTTCTGGTAGCGCCGCTGCACGCTGCACTCGCGCTCGCCCAGCGCGACGGCCGTCCCGAACGAGTCGCAGAATACCTGTATTTCGATGTGCCGCGGCCGTTCCAGGTAGCGCTCGAGGTAGATGCGCTCGTCCAGGAACGCGGAGCGGCCCCGATCGGCGCACGCGCGCGCCGCCCGCTCGAGCTCGCCGAAATCGCGCGCGACCTGCATCCCGATACCGCCGCCGCCGCCCGCCGCCTTCACGAGTACGGGATACCCGATGCGCGAAGCCTCGCTCTCGAGGAGCGCAGCGTCGTTCGGATCGATCGGCCCTTCGCTCCCCGGGGGAGGATCGAGGCCGACCGAGCGCGCGCTCCGGCGCGCTGCGATCTTGTCGCCGAGCGCTCGCAAAGCGGCCGGCGACGGCCCGACGAAGATTGCTCCCGCCGCCTGCACCGCCTCGGCAAAATCCGCGTTTTCACTAAAGAATCCGTAACCCGGATGAACCGCGTCCGCGCCCGTCATCTCGAGCGCGGCGAGGAGCGCCGCGCGATCGAGGTAACTCTGCTTGGCGGGAGCCGGACCGAGGCGGAGCGCTTCGTCCGCGAGCGCCAGGTGCGGCGAGGTCACGTCGGCGTCCGAGAACACCGCCACGGTTCGGATCCCGAGCCTCTCCGCCGTCCGCAGGACCCGGCAAGCAATCTCCCCGCGGTTGGCGACCAGAAGCTTCTGGATCGCCCGGGTCACGAGGCCGCCGCGCTCCCGCGCCGCCCGAGCGGCACGAGCTCGGGCGAGAGCGCGAGCTGCCCGCAGGCGGCGTTCACGTCGTCACCCCGGCGTGTTCTCACGAAACAAGAGTACCCCGCCTCGGTCACGCGCGCCTGAAAGGCTTCCACCCGTTCCGGCGGCGAGGCGCTGAATCCCGAACCTGCGACGGGGTTCATCGGGATCAGGTTCACCTTGACCGGAATGCCGCGGAGCAGGCGAGTCAGGCGTTCGGCGTGGGCGTCGGTGTCGTTCACGCCGTCGATCAGCGTGTACTCGATGGTGATGCGGCGGCGGCGCGGCAGCGGATAATCCCGGAGCGCCTGGATCAGGTCGTGCACCGGGTAACGCCGGTTCATCGGAATGATGCGATCGCGCGTGGCGTCGTCCGGGGCATGCAGCGACACCGCCAGGCCGACCTTGCCGCCGAAATCCTGCCCGAGCTTCTTGAGGCCGGGAACGAGGCCCACCGTGCTCACCGTGATGCGGCGCGGGCTCATGCCTCCGCCTTCGGGGTGCGTGAGCAGGCGCAGCGCGCGCGCGGTCGAGTCGTAGTGGTGCAGCGGTTCGCCCATGCCCATGAACACGAGGTTCTTCAACTCTTCGTCGGGGGCGAGCTCGCGCCGCGCGAGGATCACCTGGCTGACGATCTCGTCCGCGCCCAGGCCGCGCCCGAGGCCGGCGCGCCCGCTCGCACAAAAGGTGCAGCCCATCGCGCACCCGAACTGCGTCGAGACGCAGAGCGTGACGCGTGTCTTCGGTTCGGGCGCTGGTTCCTCGTCCAGCTCCTCGTCGAGCGACGCGGACACGTCGGCGTCGCCTTCCGACAAGCGCGTCATCGGGATCACGACGCACTCCACGCGCGCGCCCTCCCCGAGCCCGAGCAACAGCTTGCGCGTGCCGTCGCCCGCCCGCTGTACGTCCAGCACCTCGGCCGGCGGGCGCAGTCCGGAGCGAACCAGCGTCTCGCGCAGGCCCTTCGGCAGATCCGTCATCTTCTCGGGGTCGAGCTCGCCGCGCTTGTGGATCCAACGGAAGATCTGGAGGGCGCGGTAGCCGGGTTCGCCGAGTGCCTCGAGCTCGGAGCGCCACTCCTCGGGAAAGCGCGCTCCGGGGGCGAGCTCCGTGCTCATCGTTCCTCCCGCTTGGCTTCATCCCAGTAGCCGTCCATCACCTCGAGCGACACACCCGGGCCCGGCTTGTCGTCCCCGCCCCGCGGCCAGCCGCCGTGCCGCTCCTTCACGCGGCGTTCGACGTGGCCGAAGCGCCGCGCGAAGCGATCCGCGGTACCGCGAAGCCCGGACTCCGCCTCGACGCCGTGGTGGCGAGCCAGGTTCACGAGCGCGAACAGCAGATCGCCGAGCTCGGCTTCGATGCGCTCGCGATTGCCCTCGGCGATCGCCTGGTCGAGCTCCGCGAGCTCCTCCCCCACCTTGGCGCGAGAACCGCGCGCGTCCGGCCAATCGAACCCGACCCGGCTCACCTTTTCGCCCATGCGCTGGGCGCGAAGCAGTGCCGACAGGGAGCGCGGCACGCCGTCGAGCACGCCGCGGTCACGCTTCTCCTCGGCCTTGATGCGCTCCCAATTCCGGAGCACGTCGTCCACGCCTTCCGCCTGGGCCTCGGCGAAGACGTGCGGGTGCCGGCGCACGAGCTTCTCCACCACCGCGTGCACCACGTCGTCCGGGCCGAAGCGCCCTTCCTTCCGCGCGAGCTCACCCAGGAACACGACCTGAAGGGCCAGGTCGCCGAGCTCTTCCTTCAGGCCGTCGAAGTCGTTCGCGTCGATGGCATCGATGACCTCGCACGCCTCCTCGAGCACGTAGCGGCGCAGGGATTTGTAGTCCTGCTCGCGGTCCCACGGGCAGCCGTCGGCAGCCAGCAGGCGCTGCATCAGCGCGACGAGCGTTGGGTAGGTCTGTCCGGCCTGCTCGGGCAGGGCGGGCGGCGCGGGAACATCGAAGGAACGGCCCATGAGAGCGCCTGCTCGTAGCACCGAGCAGGCGCGTCCGCGAGCGACCACGGCGTTCGCCGGGCCGGAGCCGAGGAGAGCGAATGCCCTACGGCCGCACGACGCCGGTCGTGTCGCCGCCGGCTCGCTCGATCGAATCGAAGACTAGCTGGCCGACGTAGGTGGGATTGTGAACGCCGAGCGCGCCGCCCCGGGCGACCAGGAAGTAGTTGTAGAGAGCGCCGGCTTCGTCGCCCGAGACACCGGACTTCTTCAAGGCTTCGTCGAGCTCGAAGTCGTCGTCCGCGAGCTCGTCCGGCGTCAGCGGATTGATGCCGTCGCGGGTCAGCATCATGAGCGTGTTCAGCGCCGCGCGCAGCGCGTGAAGTCCGTTCCTGACCTTGTCCTGACCGCCGTTGACGTTGAAGTCCGTGGCAGTCGTGTGACAGTTCTGGCAGACGCTGAGCTGCGCGTAGAACGAGTGGTTCGCCACGCTCTGGTTCTCTTCGACGGCGGGCATGTGGCAATCCACGCAGGCCCTGGGGCGGCTCGTGTGAGTGCCGCTGCCGTACACCTCTCCCGGCCACTCGTAGCCGCCCTTGCCGCTGAACACGTCGGTCTGCGGTCCCTCGTGCGGGCCCCAGCTCGTGCTCGAGATATTGTTGTTGGTCGCGAAGATGTAGTTCGAAACGTCCTTGCGCGACTTGTGGCACCACATGCAGGCGTTGCCGGTGCCGTACTCGCCGATCGCGGTGCCGTCGTTGACGCCGAGGGCCGAGCTCTTCTCGAGATACGCCTGATCCTCGTCGCCGACCGGAACGCGCAGCGGGAACGAGCCCGGCGTGAAGACTTCACCGGTGAGGTGCGGATCGTTCTCCTGTGACGTGTCGTGGCAGGTGCTGCAGTGCACGACGGCCACCGTCGCCTGTCCTCCGTAGGTCACCTCCGAGTACTTGTTGGCCGCAGTCGAGTCGAGATAGCCAATCTGGCCCTCCTCGAGGTGCGCCGGAGGGGTCGTACCCTTGAAGTCGACGTTGCCGGCCAGACGCTGCTCGATGCCGTCGATGGCGTGGCAGTTGCCGCATGTCCTCGCGCCGGTCCAGGTCTCCACCTCTTCCCCGCCGAGGTTCGCGATGTAAGTCGAGTAGTGACGGCTCGTCTTCCACTGCTCGACTACTCCCGAGAAGGTGTGACAGGGAGCGAGACAGCTCGTGGTCAGGACGCCGTCCGGAATGCCGCCGTCACCGCCGGCTCCGGCGAAGCCGCCGGAATCTCCTGGGTCGCCCTTGGGACCTTCAGGACCTTCGGGGCCTTCAGGTCCCTCGGGTCCCTCGGGACCTTCGGGACCGCGGGGCCCTGTGTCGCCCTGATCACCGTCGTCTCCCTTGTCGCCCTTCGCACCCTGTGCTCCGGCAGGACCCACGGCGCCGTCCTTGCCGTCTTCACCCGAGCAAGCAGCAGCGCCCACCAACAGAGCGGCAACAACCCAATTCCAACGGTAAGCCTTCATGGTGCTCTCCTGAACCGTCCCTAGCGGTTAGTCGCCGCGATGCTCGCTCGCGAGCCACACGTTGTCAACCGTCGTCGCGCGCTGACTTCACACTTGCGACAGGCGGCAACGACAGGCGCGACCGCCGCAAACTTTGCGCTCGCATGTCGAGGAAGATGGCGAGCGCGTAGAGGGCGATTCCAGCACCACCGATCGCGTGCCCCCCGCTCATCGCGAAGATCACCAGAAGTGGCGCAGGATACAGCACCGAGAGCACCATCACGGCGAGTCCGGCAAGCGCCAGGACACACGCGAGGCGCGTCAACCCCTCGACCCCACGCTCCGCAAGCCGCTCGATCAGACTCACGGCGCCCGCTCCCGGGCGGATTGCGACGATCCCGCCGGAAACCAGGACCCGGGTGGCAGCGCCGACCCGGCCGGAACCGCCCCGAGCCCGTCCTGACCCTTGCTGAACGGGTGGGCGAAACCGTGACAACCGCCGCTCGCGCAGCTCACCTTGTTCGAGAAGAGCTCGTTCTTGAGAGCCACGTGGTCCGGCACCTGGCTCCACACTCGCGCGGTCGTCGTGTGGCACTGCCGGCAATTGAGGTTGTCATACGGTTTCATCAGGTGGATGTCGCGTCGTGCCTCTTCGTGCGACATCTGCCGGTAGCCGCCGAAGTAGTAGAGGTAGACGTGGCGCATGCCGCCGAGCTTGGTCAGCGCGTAGCCGAACATGTCGTAGTCGGCGTGGCACGTGTAGCAGCTCTCCCCGCCGAAGAAGGGATTGCGCGTGTGGCGAGCCGCCAGCGACTGTGCCTTCGGGTCGATGGCATTCGCGAAGTGGTCGTCCATCACGTGGCAGGAGCCGCAGAATTCGCGCTTGGTGGTGCGCTCCATCCCTGCGACCGTCGACGAGGCCGCGGAAATCGCCGGAAACACGCCGAGCCCCGCCGCGAGCAAGAGCTTGATCCGGAGATCGAGCGCCGGCCGCTTCACCAGGAAATACAGCAGAATCCCGGCCGCAATCGCGGCGCTCGCGATCGCCAGATAGCCGAGCCAGGAACCTGCGTGGGGCACGGAATTCGTCGCATCTTCCAGGACGCGCGCGCCGGCCGCAAGTGAGAACGTACCGCGCCGAAGTGCGGGCGCGCCCTTTTTCGGAGCCCGTGTCGCGTGCGTGCCAAAGACTCGCCAACTAGTACTAACATCCGCCGCGTGGAGCACCGGCAGGCCGCGTCCCTCTGGGGTCTCGTCGT
>DASXWF010001535.1:0-2052 GCA_036503835.1 Polyangiaceae bacterium
GCGCCCGCAACGTGATCCCCGACCGCTTCGAGCTCAACCTCAACCACCGCTTCGGCCCTCGAACCTCGATCGAGGCGGCGCAGGAGTTCGTGACCTCGCTCGTGGGGGGCGAGGCGGACGTCCGCTTCACCGACCTCTCCCCCTCCGCTCCCCCGAACCGGCACAACCCGTTCATCGCGGCGCTCGCCGAGAGCGGCGTGCTCGCCGTCGAGCCGAAGCAAGCCTGGACCGACGTGGCGCGCTTTCACGCGGCGGGCGTGCCGGCCGCGAACTTCGGCCCCGGCACGCAGGCGCAGGCCCACCAGCGCAACGAATGGACGCTGATCGAGGGGCTCGCGACCGGCCGCGACATCCTCGCGCGCTGGCTCGCGCGCGTGGCGGGCGGGCTGGCCCTCGTCGCCGGCGTCGGGCTCTTCGCCACGACCGCGGCGTGCAACGACGTAGCCGGCACGACGGGCCGCCGCAGTGACGCCGTGCAGGACGCGACCCCGAGCGGACCGTCGGCGTTCGAGCGCGCCGAGGTCGTGCGCTGGAGCGGCGACCTCAAGACGCGCGCCGGAGCGAGCACGCGCGCTCTCGTGATCGACGTGCGCGAGCGCGGCGTGACCGCGCAGGTCGAGGATCGAACGCGTCCGGGCGAGGTGCTCGAGTACGAGCTCGCCGGGGACAAACGCGCGGAACCGCGCCACGCGCAGCTCCGCGGCACCGGCGAGCTCGCGCACAACCTGTTCCCACTCCGCGACGTCGCCCTCGAACGCATTCCGGATCTCGCGACGTTCGCCGCGACCCAGATCGACCCCGAAGCCGGCAAGGTCGTGCGCGTGCTGGTCCGCCGCCAGCTCCCGCAATCCGACGCCGTGCGCTTTCGCGTCTACGTGGAAAGCCCGCGTGTGAGCGGCCACGTCGACTTCGATGCCAGCGGAAATCCGCTACCCGGCCCCGCCCGGGCCGACCTGTAAGCTCGTAGCGGGGCGCCGCGTTCTTCAGGGGAACCTGGAGGACGTGAGCGATGAGAACGCACAAGGCATGGACGATTCTGGCGGCGGGATGGCTGGCGATGGGCTGCGCGGGGCAAAACCTCGCTCAGAAGAGCGGCTCGGCCGAGCCCGCCGCGGTGCCGCCCCCGGCAGTGCCCGCGCAAGCGGACGCGCCGGCGCCGGGTGCGGGAATCGACTCGAGCGCGCCTCGTGCGGACTTCGAGGGCGGCGAGGAGAGCGCGGAGCCCGCGCCTGCGCCCCTGCCTGCTGCCCCACCGGCCACCGCAGCGCCCGAGAGCGCGAGCCGCAGCTCGGCCGGTGCCGCCGCGAAGCCGCGCGCCGAAGCCAAGAAGTCCTCGCGACCGCTCGACGTCGAGCAGGAGCGCCCGGGGCTCGGCACGACCTGGGGTGAGACGCGTTCGAGCCGGGTATCGAACTCCCCGTTCGAACGCGCGAGCAACAATCCGTTCTCGGTAGCCACCGTCAACTACAACGACGAGCGCGGCATCGCCGCGATGCTCCGCACCTCGTCGTTCGGGGACTTCCGAACGGAAGCCGCTGCGGTCGGCAACGGCATGGTCACCGTGCGCGTCACCGACGGCAACGGCACGCCGCTCCCCACCTTCGCGAGCGGCGGTCGTACGCTGATCGAAGGCGAGGTCGGCCAGCGCTACGTGATCGAGCTCGCGAACACGAGCTCGAACCGCTTCGAAGCGGTCGTGACGGTGGACGGGCTCGACGTGATCGACGGCCGGCCCGGCTCGTTCTCCAAGCGCGGCTACCTGATTCAGCCGTTCGGCAGCGTCCAGATCGACGGTTTCCGCCAGAATATGGATGAGGTCGCGGCGTTTCGCTTCGGTAGCGTGCGCGGCTCGTACGCGGCCCAGAAGGGCAACGATCGCAACGTCGGCGTGATCGGCGTCGCGCTCTTCGCCGAACGCGGCGCCGAACCCTGGACCACCCGCGAAATCGGGCGCCGCGAGAGCGCCGATCCGTTTCCGGGCCGCTTCGCCTCTCCGCCGATCGCCCGCTGAGCTCCCCCCCGCCGAGCCCCGTCGAGCTCACCAGTACTGGT
>DASXWF010001536.1:0-6982 GCA_036503835.1 Polyangiaceae bacterium
CATCGCTTCGCCTCCGCTGCCCCCGGCTCCGCCGCCCGCGCTGGCAGTGCCGGCGCTGCCCGCCGCGCTCCCGCCCGCGCCCGCCTTCGAGCCCGCGCTGCCCGCCACGCCCGCGTTTCCGGTCCCTGCCTGGCCGCCCGCAGCACCGCCGCTCCCCGCGCTGCCGCCCGTCGTGCCGTTTCCCGCGCGGCCGCTCGTTCCGGCCGCAGACTGCGACCCTCCGCTACCGCCGCTGCCCGAAGCGCCGTCGGGCTCCGAGCCCTCGCCGGTACTGCAACCCGCAATCAAGATTGCGAGCGGAGCGATCACTCTCGGAATGCGCGTCGCCACGCGCCTGGTCTAGCTCACACCTTGTCGAGCGTGAAGCGAACCGGGCGCCCGTTGAGCGACTCCTCGCCGGTGCGCTCCGCCGGCATGCTCGTGTCACGGCGAAAATCCAGTGCGAGCACTTCTTCAGCGATGCTCGAAGCGTGCTTCTCGATCGCGGCGAGCACCTCGGAATCCGGAGAGTCATAAGCGACCTTCACGCGGTCACTCACCTCGAGCCCGAGATTCTTGCGGGCTTGCTGCAAGACACTCACGAATTCACGCGCGAGGCCCTCGGCGAGCAATTCCGGCGTGAGCTCCGTATCGAGCACCACCGTGACATCGCCTTCGCTCGCGACGGCGCGGCCGGGCGTGGGGCGCCTTTGCAGCAGCACGTCTTCGAGCGTGATGCGCTCGCCCGCGAGCTCGATCGCCTCCCCGCCTTCGAGCTTCCCGACCTCGGGAAATCCCCAGCCGGACAGGCCCTGGCCGATTTCCTTGAGCTTGCTCGCGGCGCGTGTCTTCAGCGTCGCGAAGTTCGGTTTGACCGTGAGCGAGCAGAACGCCGCCTCGTCGACCGACGTCTCGATCGCCTTCACGTTCAGCTCCTCGCGGATCAACGCGGCCGTGTCGCGCGCCGCGTCGCGCACGGCGGCGTTGCGGCTCACCAGCGTGAGGCGCCCGAGCGGCTGTCGCACCTTGATCTTCTGCTCCTCGCGCAGCCTGCGCGCGAGCGACACGATGCGCCGCACGAGCGCCATGCGCGACTCGAGCCCCTCGTCGATCGAACCGGCTCGCGCGCTCGGAAAATCGCACCAGTGGACGGAGAGCGGCGCCTTCGGATCCACGGCCACCACCGTGCGCTGGTACACGACCTCGCTCAAGAACGGCATGAACGGCGCCATCACCTTGGCGAAGGTCGTGAGCACCTCGTAGAGCGTCGCGTAGGCGTCGTTCTTGTCCGCGTCGTCCTGGCTCTTCCAGAAGCGCCGGCGCGAGAGCCGGATGTACCAGTTCGTGAGCACGTCGATGAAATCGACGAGGCGCGGCACGACGGCGAAGAGCCGGTACGCCTCCATCTCGCGGTTGACCGCGAGCACGAGACTTTCGAGCACCGAGAGCACGAAGCGATCGAGCTCGCCGCGCTCCGCGACCGGGCGAGCTGCCGTCGCGCTGCGCGGATCCCAGCCGTCCACGATGGCGTACGTCGTGAAGAAGGAGAGCGCGTTCCAGTACGGCAGCACCACCGTGCGCACGACCTCCCGCAGCCCCTTCTCGCTGAAGCGCAGCGGCTCGGCGCGCACCACCGGCGAATCGATCAGGTACGCGCGCAGGGCGTCGGCGCCGATCTCCTCCAGAACCTTCGTGGGATCCGGGTAGTTCTTCTTGGTCTTCGACATCTTGCGGCCGTCCTCGGCGAGGACCAGGCCGTTGACGATGACGTTCTCGAAGCCGGGCTTGTCGAAGAGCGCCGTCGAGAGCACGAGCAGGTAGTAGAACCAGGCCCGCGTTTGATCGAGCCCTTCCGCGATGAAGTTCGCGGGGAACGTCGCCTCGAAGCGCGCCTTGTTCTCGAACGGATAGTGCTTCTGACCGTAGGGCATCGAGCCCGATTCGAACCAGCAGTCGAGGACCTCGGGCGTGCGCCGGTAGCGCTTGCCGTTCTTCGTGAACTCGATCGGATCGATGAGGTGCTTGTGAAGGTCCGTGACCTTCTGCCCGGAGAGCTCCTCCAGCTCGCGGATCGAGCCCACGCAGATCGAGTCGGAGCCGTCTTCGGCGATCCAGACCGGGATGCAAGAGCCCCAGAAGCGGTTGCGGCTCACGTTCCAATCGCGCGCGTCGCGCAGCCAGTTGCCGAAGCGGTTCCGGCCGATGGCCTCGGGCACCCAGCGCACGGGCGCGTTGTGCTCCGCCATGCGGTCCCGAATGTCCTCGACGCGCACGTACCAGGCGTCGATCGCCCGGTAGATGAGCGGGGTGTCGGTGCGATCGTCGAACGGGTAGCTGTGCACGATGGTCTCGTGCTTCACGAGCTTTCCCGCGTCTTTCAGGCTGCGGATGATGGCCTTGTCCGCGTCCTTGCAGAGCGTACCCTGATGTTCCGGCACCTCGGCGGTGAACTTGCACTCGGCGTCGAGCGGGTCCACGAGCTCGATGCCCTCGCGCCGGCAGATGCGGTAGTCGTCCTCGCCGTACGCAGGCGCCATGTGCACGATGCCGGTGCCGTCGCTCGTCGAGACGAACGCGTCGCCGAGCACGCGGAAGGCCTTCGGCTGATTCTCGAAGTACGGAAAGAGCGGCTCGTAGCGCAGGCCCACGAGGTCGCTGCCCTGGAAGCTTCCGAGCACGTTCGGAGCGCTACCGTCCGGGTAGTACGCGGCGAGCCGCTCGGCGGCCACCAGGTAGCGCGCACCTTGCGCCGGATCGTCGACCAGCCGGTATTCGATCTCGGGCCCGACGCAGAGCGCGAGGTTGCCGGGGAGGGTCCAGGGGGTCGTCGTCCAGGCCAGCACGAACACGGGCGCGCCGGCCCCGAATTTCGCCTCGGCGTCGATCACGCGGAAACGCACGGTGATCGCGGGATCCTGGACGTCCTTGTAGTTGGCGCTCGCCTCGAGGTTCGAGAGCGGCGTGCTGAGCTTGTAGCTGTAGGGAACGATGCGGTGCGCGCGGTAGATGCGCCCCTGATCCCAGAGCTTTTTGAACACCCACCACACCGACTCCATGAACGAGGGGTCCATGGTCTTGTAGTCGTCGTCGAAATCGACCCAGCGCCCCATGCGCGTGACGATCGCGCGCCACTCGGCCACGTAGCGCAGCACCATCGAGCGGCACTGCTCGTTGAACTCGGCGACGCCGCGGGCGCGGATGTCGGGCGCGCCGTTCAGCCCGAGCGCGTCCTGCGCGAGGTTCTCGATCGGCAGGCCGTGGCAATCCCAGCCGAAGCGGCGCTCGACCAGGTAGCCGCGCATCGACCAGTAGCGCGGCACGATGTCCTTGATGGTGCCGGCGAGCAGGTGGCCGTAGTGCGGCGTACCGGTCGCGAAGGGCGGGCCGTCGTAAAACACGAACTCGGGGCCGCCCGCGCGGCGGCGATTCGACTCGCGAAAGGCGTCGATGCGCTCCCAGAGCTCGAGCACGGAGCGCTCGAGCTCGGGCAGCTTGGGGTCAGCGGGAAGCTTTTGGAACGGGCTCGTTCCGGCCATGGGAGCGAGCTCTTACCAGAAGTTTCCGGGGCTCGGGGGATCGCGGTCTCGAAACCGGCGTCCGGGCCCTCAAGGACCGCAGTAGCTCGCAAATTCGCCGCGAAGGTCCGGCGCGACGCAAACCCCTCCCGCGCAGTCGAGGGCGCGGTCGAAGACGTTCGTGCCGTCGCCGCAGGGCTCGCCGAGCAGTCTCGCGACGCCGCAGATCGCGTCGCTGCAGTCACGGTCCGTGCAACCACAGGTCGTACCTTCCGGACAGCGCCCCGCGCTCGTGGCGCAGCTCGCGCCGGGCGAAAGGAGCACGGGCTCGACGCAGGTTCCCGAGCCGTCATCGCTCGTCGCCGTACAGGCGAGCCCGCTGCTGCAGCGGGGGAAGTTGTAGTAGATGTCTCGTGCGCACGGCTCGTTCAGACCCGGAAGCGGACGGCAGATGCGATCCGGGTCGGCGCAGTAGAGGTCGCCGCTGCAGTATTTGACGCACGGCTCTCCCAGGTCCGCGTAGCCGGCGCACACGCCGTCAATGCACGCGTTCCCGACGCATTCTTCGGCGAACGAACACGCTTCACCCTCCGCCTTCGAGTAGTACTCGAAGGGTTGGCAGATGCCTGCGATGCACGCCTGCTGCTCGTGGCGGCACTGGGTGTTCTCGCCGCTGCAGTCGCCGTTCTCCTCGATCGGCCGGACGCAGGTGCCGCAGCCGCCGTCGTCTTCGTCGGTCCATCGACACGCGAGCGACTCGCACTGCGAAGCGAACCTGCACGGCTCGCCCACCTGCTTCGTTCCCGGCGTCACGCACGGCGGAACTCGCCCCGCAGCGATTTCTTCACACGAGAAGGTCTCGTAGGCGGCCGCGCACTCCGTCAGGTTTTCGATCGTTCGCGTCGAACCCTCTGAAAACACCACGTCCGGGCACGACTGCGAGCACGGATACGGCTCGTCGTTCACCCCCCCGTCGCAGGTCGCTCGCCGTCGGCAGACCGCAGACGCGTACGCCAGGCACGCCTCGGCTTCGCGCCCTCCGACTCCTGCGGCGCCCGAGCTTCCCGCGCTCGCTCCCGCGCTCCCTCCACTCGAGCCGAGCGTTCCAGCGGCGCTGCCCGCGATCCCCCCCGTCCCCGCTCCCCCGCCCGCCCCACTCGTCCCGCTCCCAGCGACCGAGCCGCCGGCAGCGCCGGTCCCACCCCGAGCCCCCGAGCTCGAACCGCCGCCCCCCGGCTCCTCGGGCCTCGAGCTCGAACCGCAGGCTGCAACGATCGCAGCGAACACCAACACCCAGGCGCTTCGTCCACCGACCACGAACCCATGCTACCCCAAGCGCGCGGCCCTCCCTTCCCGCCCCTCGCCACTTCGGCCCGAAAGTGCTGGAAACTTCCAGGCAACCCGGGTCCCCCGTAAACTCGGCGACCAGTGGCCCTCGACCCGCTGATCGACGCCTACCTCGACCACCTGCGGGTGGAGCGGGCGCTCTCCCCGAACACGATCCTGGCGTACGCGACCGACCTCGCGAAACTCGCGCGCTTCGCCGAAGAGCGCGGCGCCACTTCGCCCGCGGCGCTCGATCTCGGCCTGGTCACGGCCTGGCTCGCGCTGCTCGCGAAGGAGGGCATCGGCCCGCGCTCGGCGGCCCGCCACCTCTCGGCCCTGCGCGGCTTTTCGAAGTTTCTGGTGCGCGAAGGCAAGCTCGAGCACGACCCGACCTCGCTTACCGCGCGGCCGCGGCTCGGGCGGCGCCTGCCACGCGCGCTCGGCGAGTCGGAAATCCTGCGCCTCCTCGAGACGCCGGACGCGAGCACGCTGCGCGGCTTGCGCGACCGCGCCATGCTGAGCGTCGCCTACGCCGCGGGCCTGCGCGTGAGCGAGCTCGTGAAGCTCGAGATCGGCGACCTCGACCGGGAGCGCGGCGTGGTCTCCGCGCTCGGTAAGGGCGGCAAGCGCCGGCTCGTCCCCCTCGGCGAGGTCGCCCTCCGCCATCTCGACGAGTACCTCGCTGCCCGGCTCGAAGACGAGCAGCGAGCGAAGCCCCGGAAGGGCAAAGCGTCGCCTCGCAACGAGCGGCTCGTCTTCCGTTCGCCCCGCGGCGGTCCGCTGACCCGCCAGGGGTTCTGGAAAATCATCGGCCAGTACGCGCGGGCGGCCGGGGTGAGAGGCGGCGCGCATCCCCACCAACTTCGTCACTCGTTCGCCACGCACCTCCTGAGCGGCGGAGCCGACCTCCGGAGCGTCCAGACCCTGCTCGGACACGCCCACATCGTGACCACGGAAATCTACACGCACGTGAGCCGGGACCACGTCCGCGAGGCCCACCGGCGGGCCCACCCGCGAGCCTGACGGCACCGCCTCCGGAATGCCCGGGGCAGTTCTCGCATTGAACGCCTACGCCTCCTCGTGGCATGTCTTCTCGACCCTTGTCCTTCACCTCCCGACCGATCGCCGCTGCCGTGCTCGTGCTTACCCTCGGCGCCGCCGCGTGTGCCCGCCGTCACGGCTCCGAGTCGACGGGCACGACCGTCTCGGCGGAGCAGGCCGCGAGCCAGGCGAGCTCTGCGCCAGGAGCCGCTGACCATCCGGGCAAGGCGCTCTACGACCGCTACTGCCGCCTCTGTCACGCGGCGGACGGTACAGGGTACGCCGCGGACAACGCGCCGTCGCTCGTGAGCCAGACCTTTCTCGAGAGCGCGACCGATTCGTTCATCGCCCACGGCATCCGCGTCGGGCGTCCGAACACCGCCATGGGGGCCTACGGCAAGGAGCGCGGCGGCCCGCTCGACGAGCCGTCCATCTCCTCCATCGTCGCCTACCTGCGCACCAAAGGCCCGGCCGCCAAGCCCTTGCGCGCCGAGCCGGCGAGCGGCGATCCAGGTCGAGGCCTCCAGCACTACGAGCAAAACTGCCGCACCTGCCACGGCAGCCCCGAGCTGCGCGGAACGGCGGTTTTGCTCGAAAATCCCGAGCTCCTCGCGTCCGCGTCCCCCGAGTTCCTGCGCTACGCCATCGTGCACGGACGTCCGCCGACCAGCATGCCGGCCTTCCAGGGCAAGCTCTCTTCGGGCGCGATCGAAGACATCGTCTCCTGGCTCCAGAGCCGCGCGCCGCGCGGGCCGGCTTCGCCCAAAGTGACGAGCACCGAGATCCCCGACGACCTGCCGATCGTGGTGAACCCGAAAGGCAAGGCGCCGGAGTTCACGCTGCGCGAGGGCCGCTTCGTCTCGTCCGAGCAGGTCAAGCGCGCGCTCGACCAGAAGCGCCGCATCGTGATCGTGGATGCGCGCTCGCCCGCCGACTGGATCCAGTTTCGCATCCCCGGCGCGATCTCGCTCCCCTACCACGACGCGAATCGCCTCGAGCGCATCCCGAACGACGGCACCTGGGTCGTCGCCTACTGCGCCTGTCCGCACCACGCCTCCGGCGAAGTCGTGGATGCCCTCCGCGCGCGCAAGTACCCGAACACGGCCGTGCTCGACGAGGGC
>DASXWF010001537.1:0-2515 GCA_036503835.1 Polyangiaceae bacterium
TCGCGCAGGTCTCGACGATGAGGAAGGACGTTGGCTGCTTGCGGCGCTTCGCGAAGGGACGCACGTCCGCTTCGGTTTCGGCAGCTTCGACGAGTACTCGGAGCGGATGTTCGGCTACGGCCCGAAAGTCACGCAAGAGAAGTTGCGTGTGGCGGAGGCGCTCGAGGAGCTTCCGATGCTCGCTGGCGAGCTTCGCGGCGGGTTCTTGAATTTCTCGGTAGTGCGTGAGCTCACACGGGTCGCCACTCCGCAGACCGAAGGCGAATGGTTGCAGGTGGCGCGCGGAAAGACGGTGCGGGAGGTGGAGCAGCTGGTTTCAGGGCGGCGGCCGGGAAATCGGCCGGATGATGTGGCGGATCCGCGGGCGAAGCGGCATGTGCTGCGGTTCGAGGTGTCCGGCGAGGTGCTCGCGACGTTCCGAGAAGCGCTGGGAAAGGTGCGGCGGGAATCGAGTGAGGCTCTCGACGACGACGACGCGCTGCTGCTCTTGTCTCGGTACGTCCTCGGAGGATCTCGCGACGAAGGACGCTCGAGTTACCAGGTGGCGCTCACGGTCTGCGAGCGCTGCGGCGCTGCGAAGCAGCACGGGCGCGGAGAGCTCGTGGATGTCGAGGAGGAGGTCGCGGCCATGGCTGCTTGTGATGCGCAGCACATCGGGAGCGTCACCGGCGCACCCGTCGATGGCGCTCGTGTCGACGACGGCGCCCACGTGGGACAGGTGAGGACGATGCTCAACCGACTTCGCGCAAAGACCCGTCCCGCAAAGACCCGCGCCAAGCAAACCATCCCACCGTCCACTCGCCGGCAGATTCTACGCCGTGACGGCGGACGTTGCCGCGTCCCCGGATGCCGGCACGCCGTTTTCGTGGACGTTCACCACATTCAGTTGCGCGCCGAAGGCGGGCGACACGATTCAGAAAATCTCGTCACGCTTTGCGGGGCTCATCACCTTGCTGTTCACCGCGGAGAATTGATCGTCGAAGGCGCGGCTTCAGGAGCGCTCGCCTTCCGGCACTCGGACGGAACCCGCTATGGGAGTGCGCAAGTGTCGGCGCCCGTGGCGGACGTATTCGCCAAGGCCTTTCGAGCGCTGCAGAGCCAGGGGTTCCGTGAGGGTGATATCCGGCGGGCGCTCGCATCGGCGAGCGTGCGCGCCGAATCCGAGCTTGCGAGCGTCTTCCGGGCCGCTTTGTTGGCGCTCACTCGAGCACGACCGGATAGATCTTGAGTGACATCGTGAGCCTCCTGCCCTCATTGCTCGAGGATCTGAAGGCCCGCGCCGGCGAACGGCGGCTGGGGCAAGGCCTCGTCGCGAAACGACGACCGCGCGTCTGCGCGCGGCGCAGGCCTTGACCCACCCTAGTACGCCGGCACGCTCAAAAGTCCCGAGACAAGCTCCCCCTCGCTTCCCCTCACCATCCCGCCCATGGTGCACCTTCGCCGCAGTGCGCGAGCACCGCACCCCGTGCCCCCTCCCGCCCCCCCACACCCTTCCTCCTACCCTCCCCGCTGACCCAACCCCTGCCGCTGACCCAACCCCTGCCGTCGACCCCAGGCTCGCGCTCTCCAGTGCCTCGGCCCTAGAGCGACAAACGCTTCGATCCTAGTCGAACTACCTAGAAAGAGTGACGAGCGAGGGTGGCCGCGTGGGGGGAGGCTCCGCCGAACTTGCTTCGGCGGAGGGGGCGGCGCGTGCCGCCCCCATGAACAAGGCTAGAACGCCGAGCAGTCCAAACTGATCGGCGTTCTAGCGGCGCTCGACGGACAGAATGCGAGTCGGGCCCACCATGGCACGCGGGTCGACGACGAACGTCGCCGGCCACTTCGCCCGTTCCTTTCGAAACGACTTCACGCGCGCGGAGACGATCCAGGCACGGGTTCCGGCGCTATCGAGCGCCGGCAGTAGAAAGTGATTCAGCCTGCGGGCCTTGCGCACGCAGTGGGATTCGAAGCGCTGTTGAAACGGGCGGCCGTAGCGAACGGAGAGCTCGGGGTGATAGCGCGTGTAGTAGAGGAAGGGGTCGCAACCGCCGCGATCGATGACGAGTGTTTCGCGCCGGGCGCTCGGGACTTCGTGGCTCGTCTCGAGTAGCCGCTCGAGGATTTCGGGCCAGCGTGACGTCGTCGTGAACGCGTACTTCTTCGAGTGCCAGCTCTTCTCGAAGAGGCCGAGCGGGAGCAGGACGAGCAAGAACGTGGGGACCAGCGCGACCGCACCGGAGAGCAAGCTGCTGCGCGCCGGCAGCCGCCGATCGACCGCGATCGCGGCGATCGCCGCGAAGTACGGGAGCGTGAACAGGTTCGTGCGGAAGATGCCGAGCGGCCACCGGCCCGCCCAGTTGAACGCCGAGAGCACCAGCAACGGCGCGCAGAAGAGCAGGATCGCCCACGTGGCCTCGTCGAGCCAGAGCGGGAACGTGCCGAACCAATAGCCCCGCGCTCGCAACGCGATGCCCAGAACCACGACCGCAATCTCGACGAACCACACGAGCCGTTCGTCACGCGTTCGGCCGGC
>DASXWF010001538.1:0-5729 GCA_036503835.1 Polyangiaceae bacterium
CGACTTCGAGGGTACCATCCAGATCGAGGGCGAGGACGACGACCCCGAGTCGGGTCGCGACAGCTATCACTTCGAGGGGCGGCGGCGCTGAAGCTGCCGCGCCGCGAACGCTTTCCCACGGGCCTTCCACGGCGCAGGCGCTCCGGCCAGGACGAACAATGTCCGAGGTCCCCGCGCCGGACGATGCGGGCCGCGGGGGTGATGATAGAAATCGCCCGTGCCGAAGCTGGTTCACGCGGCGGACCTGCACCTCGACAGCCCTCTCACCGGGCTCGAGCGCTACGAGAACGCGCCCGTGGCCGAGCTCCGCGGCGCCACGCGCGGCGCGCTCGATCGCCTGGTCGAGCTCTGTGTGTCCGAGCACGCCGCCGCGCTCGTCATCGCGGGCGATCTCTTCGACGGAAGCTGGCGCGACTACTCGAGCGGGCTATTTCTGTGCGGCCGCATGGCGCGGCTGCGCGAGGCCGGCGTGGAGGTGGTCTGGATCCGCGGCAATCACGACGCCGCGAGCCGTCTCACCCGCCACCTGCGGATGCCGGAAAATGTGCGGGAGCTCTCCACGCGCGCTCCGGAAAGCGTGAGCTTCGAGGAGCTGGATCTCGTCGTGCACGGTCAGGGCTTTCCGCGCGCCGCGGTCGACGTGGACATGACCGCCCGCTACCCGGCGCCCGTCGCGGGCACCTTCAACGTCGGCCTCCTGCACACGGCGCTCGAGGGGCGGGAGGGACACGCGCCCTACGCTCCGTGCCGGCTCTCCACGCTCGTCGATCACGGCTACCAGTACTGGGCGCTCGGGCACGTGCACGGCCACGAAGTGGTGGCGAGAGCCCCGTGGGTCGTGTACCCGGGCAACCTCCAGGGCCGCCACGCGCGCGAAACCGGCGCGAAAGGCGCGGTGGTGGTCGACTACGAGGGGGGCCGCGTGACGTCCGTGGAGCATCGCCCGCTCGATGTGGTGCGCTGGGCGCGTTGCGAGGTCGACGCGAGCCGGGCGCAGACGCTCGATGACGTCGCGGAGGCCGCACGCCTCTCGCTGCTCGAGGCGTCGCGCGCGGCGGGCCCGCGGCTGCTCGCGACGCGCGTGCGCATCACGGGCGCCTCCGCCGCGCACGCCGCGCTGCGGGCCGAACCGGAGCGCGCCACCGCGTTCGTGCGCGCGGCCGCGCTCGACGTCGAAAGCGGAGCAGTCTGGATCGAGAAAGTCGAGCTCGCGACGCGGCCGCCGGGCGAAGACCTGCTCGACTTGCTCGGCGGTGCCGGCCCGCTCGGCTATCTGCTGAAAGAGGTGGAAGGGTTGCGCGCCGATCCGCAAGGGCTCGCGGCCTTCGCGGGCGAGCTTTCGGGCATGCCCGAGCTCACGCGCAAGGTCCGCGCGGGCGCCGAAAGCGGCGGCGCGCTCGCCGATCCGGCGCTCCTGCTGGACGAGGCGCTGGCGCTCGTGCTGTCGCGGCTCGCGGAGGGCGAGGGCCCTTGAGGATCGCGCGCCTCGATTTGCACGCGTTCGGTCCGTTCACGAACCTGACGCTCGACCTGTCCGCGGGCGCCCCCGGCGGCCTGCACGTGGTCTACGGCCCGAACGAGTCGGGGAAATCGAGCGCGCTCAGGGCGGTGCTCTCGCTCTTGTACGGCTTCGAGGAGCGCACGCGCGACGGGCACCTGCACGGTAACGAGAACCTGAAGATCGGCGGGCTGCTCGAAGCGAACGGGACCTTGCTCGAAGCGCTGCGCCTGAAGAAGCGCAAGGACTCGCTGCGCGACGCGCTCGGCGAGCCCATCGACGAGGCGCTCCTGCGCAAGATGCTGGGCGGCGTCGACCGCGCGACGTTCGAGCACAGCTTCGGCCTCGGCCACGCCGAGCTCAAGGCCGGGGGCGAGCGCATGCTGCGCGGCGAGGCCGGGCTCGGCGAGACGCTGTTCGACGCCGGCGCGGGCGGCGCGGACGTGCGCCGCGTACTCGAGCGGCTCGCGGGCGAACAGGAAAAGCTCTACGTGCCGCGCGGCAAGAAGAAAGAGATCAACCTGCTGCTCGAGCGCCTGGCAGAGGCCCGCCTGCGCTCGCAGGAGGCGCTCCTCTTGCCCGAGAGCTTCGAGAAGCAGGCGGAGGAAATCGAGCGAAACCGCCAGGCGCTCGCCGAGCTCGGCGCGCGCCTCGAGACGCTGCGCGCCGAGCGCTACCGCGTCCAGGCCCTGAAAAACGCGCTGCCGACCCTGCAACGGCGGGCCGACGCGCTGAACGAGCTGGCCGCGCTCGGCAACGTCACCGACATCCCGGACGCCGCGGTGGAGCGCCGAGAGTACGCACAGGCGCGGGCCGGTCAAGCGCGCGCCGCCGCGGCACGCCTGTCCGAAACCCTGTCGGGCATCGAGCAGAGGCTCGGCCAAATCCACGTCCCCGAGGCGCTGCTCGAGATCTCCCAGCAGCAGATCGAAGAGTGGGGCGACGCCGTCGGCCGCACGCGCAAGGCACGGGAGGATCGTCCGCGCCGCGAGGGCAAGTTGCGCGAGCTCGAGGCGGAAGCGGAGGCGACGCTGCGACGCCTCGGGCACACGGGCACCCTGGCCGCGGCGCCGACCCTCGAGGTTTCGCGGGCGGAAGCGGCGCGGGTGCGCGAGCTCGTGGGAGAACACCAGAAGCTCGTCGAACGGCGCGACGGCGCGCTGCAGCGCCGCGCCGAGGTGGCGCGCGAAGCGCTGGAAGTGAAGAGCCGACTCGAGCGCTTGCCCGAGCCGCGGCCGACCGCCGCGCTCGAACGCGTGGCCGAGCTCGCGCGATCGTTCGGCGATCTGGACGGTCCGATCGCCGAGCTCGAAAGAAAGCGTGGCGCGCTATCCGATCAGATCGCGCGCAAGCTTCGCGACCTCTTGCCCTTTCGCGGCGAGCTCGTGGAGCTCGAGGCGCTCGAGGTGCCGTCGCCCGAGACCATCGAGCGGTTCGAGTCCGGACTCGCGGGGCTTTCGGGGCGAGCGGCGGGACTCGCGGAGGAGCGGCGCGCGCTCGAGCGGCGGCTCGCCGACGCCGCCGGTCGCGTCGCGGGGATCGAGGCGGCCGGCGAGGTGCCGAGCGAGGCAGAGCTCTTGCGTGCGCGGTCGGCGCGCGACGAGGCGCTCGAGCGGATCGCCGGCGGCAGGACCGCACAGCTCCAGCTCTTCGGGCCGAACCTCGACGAGCTCCGGGGGCGCACGCTCGAAGCGGACGGGATCGCCGACCGCCTGCGGCGCGAGGCCGGCCGCGTCGCGGAGCTCGCGCAGGCGGTGGTCGATCGCGACCGACTCGCGCGCGAGATCGAGCAGCTCGCGGCGGAGCTCGTGGAAGTCGAGCGGGAGCGGGCGGCGAGCGCGGCGGAATTCGAGCCTGTCGCGCGCGCGGCCGGGATGGGCGGGCACGCGCCGGCCGAGGTGCGAGGCTTTCTCGCGCGGCGCGAGCAGGCGCTCGATCTGCTCGGGCGCTCGCGCGAGATCGAGCGCGATTTCGCGCGCCTCTCGGCCGAGCGCGAAACGTTGCGGCAGGTTGCGGCCGAAGCGCTCGGAGAGGCGCGCGCGGCGGACGCTCCGCTCGGGCCTCTGATCGTTCGCTGCGCGAGCGCCTGGCGCGAGCGAACGCGGCTCGCCGGCGAGCGGCGCGAGCTCGAGAGCGCGATCGCCGCGACCGAGCTCCGGCTGGCCCACGAGACGCACGAGCTCGAATCCGCCCGCACGGCGCTCGACGAGTGGCGCGGCGCTTTCGCTCGCGCGCTCGAGCCGTTGCACGCCGCTCGGGATACGTCGCCGCTGCTCGCCCTCGAGCTGCTCGCCGAGGTCGGCGAGCTCGGACAGCAGCGCAAGCGCATCGAGGAGCTGGCCGGCCGGATTCAGGGCATGCAACGCGACGAGGATCGGCTCGCGTCGGAGGTCGAGGAGCCTTCGCGGCGGCACGGGATCTCCTTCGACGCGGGCTTTCCCGAGCGCGCCGCGCAGGAGCTCGTCGAGCGCTATCGCAGCGCGCAGAGCGCGGCGAGCGAGCGGGCGCGGCTGCGCGAAGAGCGCGCCGCCCGTGAGACCGAGCTCGGGCACGAGCAGGCCGCGCTCGCCGGCGCGACGCAGGCCATCGAAGAGCTCTGCGCCGCGGCGGGCGCACGGGACGCGGCCGAGCTCGTGGAGCTCGAGGTGCGGAGCCGCCGCGCCCGTGAGCTCCGCGCGAGCCTTTCGGCCGTGGAAGCGACGCTCGTGGACACGTCGGGTGGACGCCCGGTCGCGGCGCTCGTCGCCGAGGCGGCCGGCGTGGACGCGCCCCGGCTGGCCGCCCGCCTCGACGAGATCGAGCGCGAGCTCGGCGAGCTCGAAGAGCAGTGGCAGGGGTTGCACAAGGACGCCGGCAGCCTCGCGGCGGGGCTCGAGCGCCAGAGCGCCGCGTCGGGCGCGGAAGCCGCGCAGGACGAGCAGGCGATCGTCGCCGAGCTCCACGAGCGCGTGGAGCGCTTCGCGCGCCTGCGCGTCGCGACGGCGCTCCTCGAGCGAGCGATCGAGCGCTACCGGATCGAGAATCAGGCGCCGATCCTGAAGCGCGCTTCGGAGCTGTTTCCGCGCCTGACGGAAGGGCGCTACACGGGGCTGCGCGTCGGCCGCGAGGCGGACGGAATCGTGGCGCTCCGCGGCGACGGCCGGGAATGCGCGCCCGACGAGCTCAGCGAGGGCGCGGGCTACCAGCTCTACCTCGCGCTCCGGCTCGCCAGCATCGAGCGCTTCGTGGCCGGAGCGGTGCCGCTGCCGCTCGTGCTCGACGACGTGATGATTCACTCCGACGACGGGCGAAAGCGCGCGGCGTTCGGCGTGCTCGGCGAGCTTTCCTCGCGGCTTCAAATTCTCTTCTTCACGCACCACGAGCGGGACGTGGAGCTCGCCCTCGAAGCGGCCGGCGGGCGCGCGATCCGCCACGAGCTCGTGCGCTGAACGCGCCTGCTCGGCGCGCCCGGCTGGTTGTACTAGGCTTTTCGGCCAACCATGTCGCGAAAGTGCGCATTCTCGGCGTTCGCGGTTCTCGTCCTCGCCGCCTGCTCGAGTTCGGAGGACGGCACGGGGGACGACGACGGCGCGTCGGGTCGCGGCGGCGGGACCGCCGGCGTGACTTCCGGCGGCCGTTCGGGCGGCGGAGCCGGCAAGAGCGGCGTCGCGGGAAGCTCGGCGAGCGGCGCTCCGTCCGCGGGAAGCGCCGGGCGTGCCGGGGCATCGAGCTCCGACGGCGGCAGCGCGGGTGCCGTCGAGGGCGGTGCGGGCGAGGCCGGCACGCCTGCGGCGGGTGCCGGCGGCGGCGGAACGCCGAATCCGCCCGCGGTCTGCGAGGGCCTCACACCCGTGGCGATCGCGACGCCGGATCACGTGGTCGGAGACGGAACACCGGAGAGCTGCGACGAGGACGCTCTGCGAAGCGCGGCGGAGGCGGGCGGCGCCATCGAATTCGACTGCGGTCCCGCTCCGGTGACCATCACGATCGGCAGCACGATCGTCTTCACGGAGGAGACCGTGCTCGACGGCGGCGGCCTCGTAACGTTGAGCGGCGGCGGCAGCGCGCGCATTCTCTACCTCGACTCCGGCTACGACCAGACGACGCCGCGCCTCACCGTGCAGCGGCTCTCCTTTCGCGACGGCAACAGCCCCGACGACGGTGACGACACGGCCGTCGGCGGGGGCGCCATCTATCGCGACGGTGGCAGCCTGACGGTGATCGACTGCGATTTCAGCGACAATCACGCGCC
>DASXWF010001539.1:0-1678 GCA_036503835.1 Polyangiaceae bacterium
ACGTAGGGCGCCACCGCCGCGCTCGAGCTCCGCTGCGCGAGCCTGCCGCTCACCTCGAGCGCGTTCTCCAGCACGGCGACGCTCGCGCCGCGCGCGAGCAGCTCGTTCACGAGCGCGGCGGCGGGCCCTGCGGCGGCGCCCGTGCTCTGCCCGATCTCGCCGAGCACGCTGAGCTTTTCGGCCTCGCTTCCGGACTCGAGCACCTGCTTCCAGCGGTCGCTCGGCTTCTGGGCGGCGGCCTTGCCCGGCTTCGCCTGCGTGTGACCCTGCGAGGCGAGCGGAGCTACCGCGAGGAAGACGTACAGCGCGACGAGCCAGGCGCGTCCCATGGCTTTCGATCCCGATTCCACGGTTACTTTCTCGAGCGGACCCGATGTACCCTCGGCCGCCGTCGCCGGCAAGCCTTGCCGGTACCGAAAGCCCACGCTTTGCGCCTACCCGACATTCGCCTCGAGCTCGTCGAGGACCTGACGCCCGAGGCCCCGCCCGGCTTTCTCCGGATCGTGCGCCGGCGCTACCGGGCGCACTACCCGGACGGCACCGCGAGCGAACCTTTCGTTTACGACATCGTCGATCGCCGCGCGATCGACGCGGTGGTGCTGGTCGTCCATTACCCCGACCCCGGGGGACGCCGCCTGTACCTGCGGAGCTCCGTACGTCCTCCGGTCGGCGAGCGCGACCCGCAACGCTCGCCCCTGCCCGAGCGCGACCCCGGGGGGCCGTCGATCTGGGAGCTCCCGGCGGGGCTCATCGAGCCGGGCGAGCAGTCGCCGGACGGGCTCGTGCGCGCCGCCATCCGCGAGATCCGCGAGGAGCTCGGCTTCGAGGTGACCCCTACAGCGGTGCGCGAGCTCGGCGCGAGCATGTTCCCGGTTCCCGCCTTCATCGCGGAGCGGCTGTACTTCTTCGAGGTCGAGGTCGACCCGGCGACCCGGAGCGAGCCCACGCTCGACGGCTCGGCGCTCGAACGCTTCGGCGAGGTCATCGCGTTGCCGGTGCACGAGATCCTCGAGCTCTGCCGCCGGGGCGAGCTCTACGACCTGAAGACCGAGCTCGTGGCGAGGCGCTTGATCGAGCGTTACGGCGAAGGAGGCACGCCTTGAGCCCCCGCGTCGTCGTCATCGCCAAGCGCACCGCCTACCGCCGCTTCGTCGAGGACGAGCGCGATCCCCGCGCGAAGCAACTCCTGCGCAAGCGCGACGCCGCCGTGGGCACGTGGCTCGAGTCCCACCGCGAACACGTGCGCACCCTGGAGACCGTCGAGCGCGAGCTCGAGCGGGCGGGCGCGCAGGTTCTGCTCGTGCAGCGAGCTCACGCCGCCTTCGACGCGTCCGGCGCCGCGCTCGTGATCGCGGTGGGCGGCGACGGCACGCTGCTCGCCGCGTCCCACAGCGTGGGGGAAATCCCGATCCTCGGCGTCAACAGCGCCCCGCGCCACAGCGTGGGCTTCTTCTGCGCCGCCACGCGCGCCACCTTCAAAACCCACCTGGCCCAGGCACTCGAGGGCCGGCTTCCGAGCGTCGAGCTCGCGCGCATGACGGTCGCGGTGAACGATCGCGTGCGCTCGAAACGCGTGCTGAACGAGGCGCTCTACTGCCATGCCTCGCCCGCCGCCACCTCGCGCTACATCCTCACCCACCGTCGCACGCGCGAAGAGCAGCGATCGAGCGGCATCTGG
>DASXWF010001540.1:0-2509 GCA_036503835.1 Polyangiaceae bacterium
GGGAACACACACTCCGTGACGTCCGGGCACCTGGGCACACACACGTGGAAGGGATCGCAAACCTCGTCGATGCCGCAGTCGTTTCGGAGCATGCAATCGACGCAGCGCTTGACGAAGTCGAACTCCGGCAGCTCGCGACACTTCTTGTAAGGCCCCAGCGCGCAGTCCGTATCGTCGCGACATTCGGGACACGGACCGTTACAACAGGTGCCGCCCACGCAATCGGACCCGGAGCCCGCCCCCGTTGTCCCGCTCGTGGGCGGCCGGCCGCCGCTCGCGCTTCCGCCCTTGCCTCCGCCGCCCATCCCGCTCGTGGTGCCGGCTGCAGCGGTTTCCCCGGCGTCACCGCCCTCCGGGCCCTTCTCCGGCAGCAAATCGAACGTTTCGCTCTCACACCCGAGCGCAATCAGCGCCCCGGCGAACAGGTATCGAGCCTTCGACATGCCGAATACGAGTCTAGTGACCGTCCCCACGGCGCGCCCGTCACAGCGTCCCGCGCGCGGGGCATTTGGTGAGTAGTATTGAAGGTTTCCGTCACTGGTGGATGGAAGGCTTCCGCCCTGGGGTGAAGGTTTTCTCACGGGCGCCTGTTCCTCCCTCTGTCTGGTACCATTCAGGGTAGTGCACCCGTCAGCCAAAGCTTCGCCGTCCCGATTTCGAGTCATCGAGGGTGGGGGTGATCCGAGCTCGCGGGGTCCCAGCGATGAACAGATCGTCGACGCGGTCCAGCAGGGGAATCCAGTCGTTGCCAGCCAGGTCTACGATCGGCTGATCGGCGCCGTCGACCACGCGCTCTACCGAGTGTTCGGCCGCCGGGAACACGACCACGACGATCTCGTGCAGGCGGCGTTCGAGCAGATCGTGCTCACGCTGTCGCGGCGTTCGTACGCCCGTGCCTGCAGCCTCCAGACCTGGGCTTCCACGATCGCGACGCACGTCGCTTTCAACGCGCTGCGCGCCCGGCGGCGCGAGCGGCGTGTTTTCGATCGCGACACCTCGAGCTCCGCGGACGCCGATCCGCCCGCGTCGGGGGACCTGGAGCGCAGGGCCGGCGCGCGGGCCGACCTCGAGCGAGTGCGCTGGCTGCTCGCGCAGATGAAGCCGGAGCGGGCCGAGACGGTGTTCCTCCACGACGTGCTCGGGCACGACCTCGCCGAGATCTCGTTGATGATGCGGGTGTCGGTGGCGGCGGCGCAGTCGCGGCTCGTGCGCGGCCGGCGAGAACTTCGCGATCGTCTCGCCAAGGAGGCGCTCAAGTCGTCATGAGCGAGCGTCCCAGCACCGAGGAAGTGGTGCACGCGCTCCGTGAGCTCGATCGGGCGGCCGTTCCCGTGGAAGAGCCGGGCCGCGCGGGCTACCGGCGGGAGCGTGTGGTGCGCGCGATCGGGCGCCAGCTCGCGACCGAGCAGGCGCGTCCGCGAAGCGTGCGGCGCTGGCTGGCCGTCGCTTGTGCCGCCGTTCTCGTGCTCGGCGTGGGAGGGACCACCTGGACGCTGTCCGGGCGCGGGGCACCGGTCGAGAGCGCGAAGGCTGCTGCCGGCGAGGTGCGCTCGATCGTCGGCGAGGTGTCGGTCCGTCGTAGCGGAGCGCCGGCGCGCGCTCTCGCCGTCGGCGAAATCTTTCAGGGCGGCGAGTGGCTCCGCACGGCGGGCGCTTCGAGTCTGGAGATCGGCATCGAATCCGGTCGCGCGCGGCTCGAAGCGGAGAGCGCGCTCGAAATCGTGCGCCCGAGCGCCAGCGAGCGCCGGCTGCGCCTCGGTAAGGGCGCGGTCGATGTCGATCTGCCGGCGAAGCTGCAGCGCGGCGAGCACCTGGTGATCGAAACGCCGGACGCCGACGTCGTGGTCGTGGGCACCGCGTTCTCGGTGGATCTGCGCCCGGAGGGCGACCGCTCCGAGACGGTCGTGTCCGTGCGGCGCGGAACGGTCTGGGTGCAGCGCGGCGGCCGGCAGGCGGCCGTCTTGCACGCCGGAGAGAGCTGGCGTTCGGGTGAGCGTGTGACGGCTCGCGCGAACACGGAGACGGAGACTCCTCCGCCCGGCCGAGCGTTGGAGTCCGAAATCAAGGTCGTGCCGCGGGCCGTTGCTCGGAACGGCGCGCCCGCCGCTCGCGCGCGGGAGAGCGGCACGCTCGGGGAAGAGAATCGCCTGTTCGAAGGGGCGCTGTCGGCCCGCAATGCCGGTGACTTCGGCGCCGCCGCCGACGGCTTCCGCCTGCTCCTTTCGCGCTACCCGCGTTCGATCCTCGCAGAGCAGGCGCTCGCGGGGCAGTTTCGTTCGCTCGAGCGCGCGGGGCGCTCCTCGGCCGCGGTCGTAGCCGCGCGTCGTTATCTGGTGAGCTATCCGCAGGGCTTCGCTCGCGCCGATGCGGAACGTCTCACCTCCGCTTCGCTCGGCGACCGCTAGCACTACTGTCAGAGTCTTGGAGGAACAGATCACGAGCGGCATCGGAGACCGCATGCCACGCGAGTGCTCTGGCGAGGCCAAAGCCAGCTGCTTTTTCAGGTCGA
>DASXWF010001541.1:0-4219 GCA_036503835.1 Polyangiaceae bacterium
CGGCGGCGGCTGTACGATCACGTGCGCCCAGGGCGCGACCTGCGAGTGCGCCGACAGCGGGTGCGCCGTGATCGGTCCCTAGCGCCGCGCCCGCGCCGAAAGTTCGGCGCGGGCGCGTTTGCGCCTGACTTGATCGAGCCACACTGCCCATCACTGGGGCGAGCATGAATCGATCGTGACAGCGCGCCTCACATCGCCGGCGCGCGCTCACGGGTAGTGCCACACCGGTTTCTCGCTAAATTTCCGCGAGTTCGGAGCATCGGCCGGGCGCGGCACGGCTCTTGAAGTGTGAGTTCCCGAGGCCGGTGCACAGCGCCGGTTCGAAGGAGTTGGATCATGAGAACAGCGATAATGAAATTGGCGTTCGTGGGCCTGATCGCGAGCGGCGCCCCGATGGGCTGCTACGCGGACATCCACGACAACACGGCTGATGTCCACGACAACAACGCGAACATCGAGGACGCCGAAGTCGAAATGACGACGGACACCGACATGGACAACGTCCAGCCCGCGCAGACGGTCAACTTGCAGATCGTCGCGCAGGACGTGTTCCTGATCGACCCGGGCGAGACTCCGCCCCCGGATCGGGTCCAGGTGGCCGGCCATTTCCAGATCTACTTCGACTCGACCTCGAGCGAACCGCTCCTGATCACGGCCGAGAAGAACGTGAGCGTGACGCTCCCCGCCTCGGCGAGCGCCGGCGATCACAAGCTGATTTGCCGCGTCCACAAGCACGACGGAACGCCGACCGAGGCGACGTTCGAGCTCGACTTGAAGCTCAGCGTCAGCATCGAGCAATGACCTTTTGACGGCAGGACGCCCGGCGCCGGTTTAGGCCGGCGCCGGGTCCGTCCGAAGACGGCCGCCGTCACCTCGCCTTCTTGCGTAGCTTTTGCGCGCCTTCCTCGCGAAGCTCGATGAGCGGAGGTGGCGGCGGCGGGGGCGGGGGCGGACCAGGACCTATCGCCGCGAAGGCGACGAGCAAGACGCGCAGCGCGCGCCAGAGCATGACGAGCAGAACGACGGCCACGGGCCGCCGCCGCTCGCGCCGACGAGACGACAAAGCTTACTCCTGGGTTGAAGACCGAACCTCGCGCGTGCTCGGACGCGTTCGGTCAGCAGAGCCAGGAGCAGTGTTCGAGATACAGCCGCCGTCGGACCGCCTGCGCGCGACCGACATCCACGCGAGCAGCCGTCGCGACGAGCAATCCTTCGGGATTCTTGCCGCGCAGGAACTCCACGCGGCGCGCTGAATCAATCCGCCGAAGCGACTTCGCGGACGACACCCGCGCGGTGCGAACGACGGCGGCGATCTCGGCGGCGACCGCCGGCTCCGCGCGAGCGGACGCGGGCACGGCCACGACGGAGAGCGCGAGGCACGCGATCAGCAGCCGCAGATTTCGAAGCCAGAACGCCGCCAGCGCGCGCACGAAGCACAGCATAGCCATCGGCGGATCCGGCGCCACCTCGGAAGCGCCCGGAACGGAGCGGGCTTCGTCCTCGGCGAGCGCTCCGGGGCACTCGCCGAGGCGGGAAGTCGAGCGCCCTGGCAGGGCCCTCCGCCCAGGCGGCGCGACCGCCGGCCGCCCGAGCGCGACGCTCTGACTTACTTCTTGCCGCCGCCCGCCGGGGGCTTCTTCGCGCCGGCGGCCGCAGCGGCCGGAGCGGGGGCACCCGAGGCACCGCCCTTCTTGTCCCCAGCGTGACCGTGGAAGGTGCGCGTCGGCGCGAACTCGCCGAGCTTGTGGCCGACCATGTTCTCCGAGACGAAGACGGGCACGAACTTTCGGCCGTTGTGGACGGCGAAGGTGAGCCCGACCGCTTCCGGCAGGATGGTGGAACGGCGCGACCAGGTCTTGATGACCTTCTTCGCGGCGCCCTGAGCGGCCGCTTCTTCGATCTTCTTCAGCAAGTGCCCGTCGACGAACGGGCCTTTCTTGATACTGCGGGCCATACCTTAACCCTTCGCCTTCCGTGCTTTCACGATCATCACGTCGGTGCGCTTGTTGTTGCGCGTCTTCAAACCCTTGGAGAGCTGACCCCACGGCGAGCACGGGTGCCGGCCGCCGCTCGTGCGACCTTCACCACCGCCCATCGGGTGATCGACCGGGTTCATCGTGACGCCGCGGTTGTGCGGGCGCCGTCCGAGCCAGCGGCTGCGTCCCGCCTTGCCCAGGCTGATGTTCTGGTGGTCGAGGTTCGAGACCTGACCGATCGTGGCGCGGCAGGCGACGTGAACCTTGCGCACCTCGCCGCTCGGCAGCTTGATCTGCGCGTAGTCGCCGTCCTTTGCCATCAGCTGAGCCGCGGAGCCGGCCGAGCGCACGAGCTGTCCGCCCCGGCCCTTCTTCATCTCCACGTTGTGGATCATCGTGCCCGCCGGGATTTCGCCCACGGGCAGGCAGTTGCCGGGCTGGATGTCCGCGTGCTTGCTCGAGATCACCTTGTCGCCCTGCTTCAGGCCGTCGGGGGCGAGGATGTAGAGCTTCTCGCCGTCGGCGTAGTGCAGGCGCGCGATGCGGGCGGTGCGGTTCGGATCGTATTCGATCTCGGCCACGACCGCCGGCACGCCGATCTTGTTGCGGCGGAAATCGATCACGCGGTAGCGCTGCTTGTGGCCGCCGCCGCGGAAACGCGAGGTGGTGCGCCCGTAGTGGTTGCGGCCGCCCGTCGAGTGCTTCGGCTCGAGGAGCTTGCGCAGCGGCACGTCCGTCGTGATGTCGGCAAAGTCGCTGACGCCGAAGAATCGGCGTCCGGCGGAGGTCGGTTTGAAAGCTCGGATGCCCATGCTCACTCCTTGGACTCGTCGAAGAACTGGATGTCGCTGCCCTCGGCGAGGGTCACGATCGCCTTCTTCCAGTTCGGGCGCTTCATGGCCTCGCGCCCGAGCCGCTTCGGCTTACCGCGCTGCACCAACGTGTTCACGTCGGCGACCTTCACGGAGAACAGCGCCTCCACGGCGCGGCGGATTTCGATCTTGTTCGCGCCGATCGCGACCTCGAACACGACCTTGTTGCCTTCCTTGAGGCGGGCCGCTTTCTCGGTCAGGGCGATGGGGCGCCGGATGATGTCGGCGGGGCTCATGACTTCTGCTCCAGACAACGCGCTTCGAGCGCCTTGGCGGCGGTCTTCGAGACCACGAGGTGCTCGCAGCGCAAGAGGTCGTACACGTTGACGCCTTCGGGCGGCAGGAAGTGGCTGTGCGCCATGTTGCGAATCGAGAGCCTGAGGTTCTCGTTCGACTTGTCGTCGACCACGAGCGCGCCGGCCTTGGCCTTGAGCGTCTCGAGCACGCCCGCGAGCGCCTTGGTCTTGATCTCACCGAGGTCGATGTTCTCGACCACGGTCAGGCGCCCCTCCTTGAGCATCAGGCTGAGCGCGCTCTTCAGCGCGCCGACGCGCACGCGCCGCGGCGGGCGGTACGAGAAGTCCTGGGGCTTGGGCGGGTGGGCGCGGCCGCCGCCGACGAAGATCGGCGCGCGGATCGAGCCGTGGCGCGCCTGGCCGGTGCCCTTCTGCTTGTAAATCTTCTTGGAGGAGCCCGAGACGGCCGAGCGCTCCTTGGCGGCGTGCGTGCCCGCGCGGCGCGAGGCGAGCTGGGCGACCACCACCTCGTGCAGGAGATTCTCCTTCACTTCGGCGGCGAACACCTCGTCGGCGAGATCCACCTCGCCGACCTTCTGACGCTTGAGGTTGTACACATCGACTTTCGCCATCTTGACCTCAGCTCTTGATCTCGACGTCGACGCCCGCGGAAAGGTCGAGCTTCATCAGCGCGTCCAGCGTCTGGGGTGTCGGTTCCAGGATGTCGATCAGCCGCTTGTGCGTGCGCACCTCGAACTGCTCGCGGGACTTCTTGTCCACGTGCGGTCCGCGCAGCACCGTGTAGCGGCGAATCCCGGTCGGCAGCGGAATCGGCCCCGCCACGCGCGCGCCCGTTCGCCGCGCCGTCTCGACGATGTCGGAAGTCGACTTGTCGAGCAGCTGGTGATCGAACGCCTTCAGTCTGATCCTAATCTTCGTTGCATCGGCCATTGATCTCTACCTTCGGGATTCGCCTACGGAAACCGACCCGCTCACTCGAGGATCTTGGTGACCACGCCCGCGCCGACGGTCTTGCCGCCCTCGCGAATCGCGAACCGCATCTGCTCTTCGAGGGCGACGCTCGTGATGAGCTCGACTTCCATCGTGATGTTGTCGCCCGGCATCACCATCTTCA
>DASXWF010001542.1:0-1691 GCA_036503835.1 Polyangiaceae bacterium
GGTGGATTTCGCGCAGTTCCAGTTCGACCTGATCACGCCGCCTCCGCCGCAATTCCCGCTGTGGTTGTCGCAGCTGAATCCGCTGTTCGGCAACTTCACCCAGGTCACCACGCTGCACGACCCGCACACGCTGATGGTGCCGGTCGCCAAGGACAACACGCCTCCGCCGCTCTGACGTTCGTCGAGCCGACGTCCTCGCGCAATCAGAAGGAAGCGGCTCCGCCCCTAAGAACGGCGGGGCCGCTCTCGCTTCACGTCAAGGAAAGGTCGCGCCCATCGTCGCGCCGTGATTCGTCTCGACGTCGTACCGAATCTCGCGCTCGAGGTAGTCGTCGAGGATCGCTCCGAACGCCGCTTCCGCGAGTGACTGCTGGGCTCCGCAATCTCCGTTCGCTTCGATCTCGTCGAGCGCGACGTAGATTTCGCTCGCCGCCTGGAGCCCGAGCTTCGCGTGGCCGTGCTCGTGGCAAAAGAGCGCGTCCATGTACGTTTCCCAGCTCGTGACGAGCTCGGGGAGAGCGTCGTTCGGCTGGACCCACTCGGGCACGCGATAGTTCACGTCCGCCGTCACGACCAAGTCGCCGCCGGAACAGTCACCGAACCGCCACGAGACGTACCAGCTCGTGAATGCGTCGTAGTCGCCTTCGCGGTTCGCGTCGATGCTCCCGCGAATCTCGTTCGCGGTGTTGCCCGTTACCGTGTAGGTCTCCAGGGTCTGCGACGTCTCGAGGTTCGAGACGTCGACCACGTCGAACGGATCGGCGCATTCGGGCGGTTGCGACGGCTCTCCTGCGGCACCCGCGCTGTTGGGATCACCTGCCTCGGCGCCGGTTCCCGCGCTGCCGCCCCGATCGGCCCCGCCCGCGCCGCCTACGCCGCCCGAGCCGGCTGCAGCGCGCCCGCCGCCGCCCGCTCCGCTCGAGCCGTTCTGACCTGCTTGGCCTGCCCTGCCGCTGGTCCCGCGCCCAGCCTCACCGCCCGAACCACCGGATGGAGCCGTGCCCGCGGAGCCGCTCGTGCCCGCCTGTTCGTTGCGACCTCCCGCACCCGCTCCAGCCCCCGAGCCCGCCTCGCCACGCCCGGCGCCTGCGTCGCCCGCTCTCCCCGCGTCGGAATCCGGCTCGTCCGCCGCTCGTTCGCACGCTCCTCCCGCGATCGACACGACCAGCAGAGCCGAGGTCCATCCGGCGCGCCGCATGTGGGGAATTCTAACGCAATTCGTTCTCCCGGAGGGGTATGAGCTTGTCCCACTTTTCTATCTTCTCCAGGGCTGACGCGAACCGGGGAGGCAGGTACGATGCCCGCGTAACCCTCGACAAAGCTTAGCGGGACTAAAGAGATGAACGACGAGACTCGTCGACGCGGGAAGCGGTTTCCTTTTGCCTTCGGGGCGGGACTCGTCTGGATCAGCTCGTACGCCGGCTGCATGCCGGACTTCGACGCGCTCTCCACGGACTATGTGGCGGGTGGCGCGGGGCGTAGTCCTGGTTCGGGTGGAAGCGGTAACAGCCCCGGCGACGGTGGCTCGGGCTTGCTCCCCGGTGCCGGAGGCGACGTCTCGGGCTTCGCGGGGATGGATGGTGGCGACGGCGGCACGACCAGTGGAGCTGCTGGCTCCGGTACCGCGGGCAGCACCAAGGGAGGCAGCGGCGGAAAGGCGAGCGGCGGGAGAGGGGGCGGCTCCGGAAGAG
>DASXWF010001543.1:0-2796 GCA_036503835.1 Polyangiaceae bacterium
GCGACGAGAAAGAGAAGGCGGAGAAAGAGAAGAAGGACGACAAGGACAAGGCCGAGAAAGCCGCCGCGTCGGCCGCTCCGGCTGCGCCGACTGCTTCCGCCCTCAAGCCTCCGCCTCCGCCTCTTCCGCCGGGTTCCGCGAAGCCGAAGGCCAAGAGGAAGGACTAACCAGGTCGGCTAGAACGCCGGGCAGACGATCTTCAGCGAGTCGCCGGCGACATCTCGTCCGGAGCTGCGTCTGCGCGAGCGCATGGATCCGGATCAGATTTTCCGACAACCCTCGTGTGATCGACGGCGGCGGCTACGCGACGGGCGACGACAGCCAGTGGATGGCGCTCGCGCTGCCGTCATCTGACGCTCTCGTCAGCCGTCCGAAAGCTCGAGCCGCTCGAGCCTCGCGACCAGGCTCTTGAACTCGAGCTCCTCGAACAGGGCGCGCAGGCGGAGCGCGCCCTGCCGAGTCAGCGGCGCCGCGGCCGGTCCCTCGGGCAGCGGCACGTCGTCGCGCAGCCGAGCGAGGTCTTCATTCAAGAGCAGGCGCTCGGCGGCCGGGCGCAGCAGCTCGCGCACCTTCGCCGACGCCACCCGTTCGAGGTTCGCGACCAGCGCGGGCATGCTGCCGAATTCGCTCACGAGCTCGGCAGCCGTGCGCGGGCCGACGCCGGGGACCCCTTGCAGGTTGTCGGAGTTGTCGCCGACGAGCGCCGCGAAGGAGGGCAGCTTCGCGGGCGGTACGCCGAAGCGCGCCTCGACTTTCGCGGCGTCGTAGAGCTCCGGCTCCTGCCCGCGCCGTCCGAGGAACAAGACGCGCGAGTGGGGCGCGGCCGTCTGCAGGAGGTCGCGATCGCCGCTCACCACGAGGACGTTCTCGCCGCGGTCGGAGAGGGTCTTGGCTAGTGTCGCGAGGATGTCGTCCGCTTCGAAGCCTGGCACGCAGAAGACGGGCGCGCCGAACGCTTCGAGGAGTTTCGGAAAGCGCTCGAGCTCCTGCGCGAGCTCGGACGGCGTTCGGGCGCGACCGGCCTTGTATTCGGGGTAGCGTTCGGCACGGAAGGTGCGTGTCGGGGCGTCGACGGCGAAGCTCAACGCGCGCGGGCGGTATTCGCGCAGCACCTTGAGCACGAGCGAGGAGAAACCGTAGAGCGCGGAGCTCGGAACCCCGGTGGAAGTCGTGAGCCGCGGGAGGGCGTGAAAGGCACGGAAGAGCACCGAATACGCATCGAAGAGCACGGCCGAGGTCTCGAGCCGAGGCGTTGCGGCGAGGGTTTTCGTCTTCCCGGGCGTCCTGGGCATCGCTGTGCTCGAGCGTAGCTCCGGTGTGACCGTGGAGCTGTCACACTGGGACAGGTCCCTGGGACAATGGGCGGCACGCGGGCGGCACGCGTGGTGCGCGGGCGTCGCGTGGGTTGCAGGCCCTGTAACTCGCGGGTGTTTTCGGGGCGATTCACGGTCGGGGCGCTTCTCAGAACTTCGAGCGGGCGCGTCGTCCGGGCGGCACGACCTTTGCGATGTTCGCGGCAGGATGGAGTCGTCTTGCGCGACGGAAGCGCGGTTCGTGTCGAGCATCGCCCCGAGGTCGAGCTTCGCGGAGCGCTCGGCATATCGGCGGGGTGGGCGCCTCGGGAGCTCGGTGGTAGGGTCGCTCGCCGCAGGGAATCGGGCGAGGACATCTCGGACGATGAGCAGAGTGGAGCAGGATGACCCGATCGGTCAGACGCTCGGCAAGAAGTTTCTCGTTCTTCGCGTGATCGGCGCGGGCGGCATGGGGCTCGTGTACGAGGCCGAGCACGTCGTCACCAAGAAGCGCGGCGCGCTGAAGCTCCTGCACAAGAGTCTTTCGTCGCAGCCGCGCGCCGTCGAGCGCTTCGTGCGCGAGGCCTCGGCCGCGGCGCGCATCGAGAATCCCCACATCGTGGAGACGTACGACGCGGGCGAGCTTCCGACCGGGGAGCCGTACATGTTCATGGAGCTCCTCACCGGCAGCGCCGTGCGCGAGCTCCTGCTTTCGCGGCGGCGTCTGAGCTTCGCGGAGGCCCGGGAAATCGTGCTGCAGGCCGCCGAGGGCCTCGCAGCGGCGCACGCCGCGGGCATCGTGCATCGCGACATCAAGCCCGAGAATCTGTTCGTCGCGAGCGGGCCGCCCGCCTACGTCAAGATCCTCGATTTCGGGATTTCGAAGTTCAGCGCGGTCTCGGATCACCGCCTGACCGCCGAGGGCGCGCCGATGGGCACGCCCTACTACATGTCGCCGGAGCAGGTCGCGGGCAAGCGCGAAGTGGACGCGCGTGCGGACGTGTACGCGCTCGGCGTCGTGCTGTACGAGTGCGTCACCGGTGCCGTGCCCTTCGACGCGCCGACGCTGCCGGCGCTCAGCATCAAGATTTTCGAAGGCAGGTACACGCCGCCGAGCGGCGTGTTGTCGGACGTCCCGCCCGGGCTCGACGAGCTCGTGGCTCGCGCGATGGCCGTCGAGCCCAGTGTTCGCTTCGCGAGCATGCAGGAATTCTCGAGAGCGCTCGCCGCGCTCGGTTCGGGCAGCCCCGTTTCGCTCGGGTTGACGCTCGAGAACGCCCCGCGCTCGGCGCAGCGAACTTCGCCGCTCGAGTCCTACGCTCCCGCACCGGCGCCGCGTGAACGTCCGTCGAGCTCCGCTCCCGGCGCGCTGGGCAGCACGCCCTCTCGAGCGACGGAGAGCGCCGGTGGTCGGCGCAAGCTGGCGCTCGCTGCGGGCGTGGGGGTTGCGGCCGTCGCCGGCGTCGCGGTGGCGTTGAACCTCGGCAAGAGTCCGCCCCTGGTC
>DASXWF010001544.1:0-6181 GCA_036503835.1 Polyangiaceae bacterium
GTGGGGGGCTTCGAGCGCGTCTACGAGATCGGCCGCTGTTACCGCAACGAGGGCATCAGCACGCGCCACAACCCCGAGTTCACGATGCTCGAGTTCTATCAGGCGTACGCCACGTACGAGACCCTGATGCACACGACCGAGCGGCTCTTCCGCCACGTCGACGCCTTCCTCGGAGAGCGGTTGGCGGCGCTCGGGCTCGGCGCGCAGCTGGAGCGCTTCCACGCGGAGCGTCCGTTCACGCTCGCCGAGCCGTTCGAGCGCGTACCGATGCTGGAAGGCGTCCTGGCTTCGCTGTCGCGCGCGGGGCTCGGGCCGGAGGTGCTCGAGGCGCTCGAGAGCCTGGCCTTCGATCCGAAGGCGAACGTACCGAAGAACCCGATCGTCGAAGGCGAGCTCGAACGCTTCCGCGCGCGTTCGCCGCGCGCGCAGAGCATCGATTGGCAGAACCTCCGGCGCGCGCTCGCGGGCTGCGCCTCCGACGGAGAGCGCCTGTTCGTCGCCTACGAGTACCTGTGCGAGCCGTTCTTGGCCGAGGACTACCGCAGCGCGAGCGGCGAAAAGAGCCGCCCCGTCTTCATCATCGACTACCCGGCCGAGGTGTCGCCCCTCGCCCGCCGCAAGGACGCCGATCCGCGCCTGGTCGATCGCTTCGAGCTTTTCGTCCACGGCAAGGAGCTCTGCAACGCCTTCAGCGAGCTCAACGATCCGATCGATCAGCAGGCGCGTTTCCGCGATCAGGTCGAGAAGAAAGCCCGCGGCGACGCGGAAGCCATGGACTACGACGCCGACTACATCCTGGCGCTCGAGCACGGCATGCCTCCGGCCGCGGGCTTCGGCCTCGGCGTGGATCGCCTGGTCATGGCCCTGACGAGCCAGCCCTCGATCCGCGACGCGATCGCGTTTCCGTTGCTGCGTCCCGAGGAGTAGAGCCCCGAATGCCCCTGCTCCTCCTCGCGCCGACGGCGAACCGCCGCACGACCATCGTGGGCGACGCCCCACCGAACGCCCTGTTCGCCCTCTGGGAGAAGCTCGGGCTGTGGCCGCGCCTGTTTCTCGGCGTGCTGCTCGCCGCCGGCCTGGTCGCGCTCGTCGTCTACATGGTGCGGCTCGTGGGACGCGGCCAGTGGCGGCACCTGATGGGAGGCCTCACGGCCTTCTTCTTCGCGGGCGCGCTCGGGTTCGGGAGCTGGACGTTCCAGCTGCCGACGCCGCGCGGAACCTACTTCGTGCTCTGGCACCAGTTCGTGCGCGTCGCAGCGGTGCTGTCGGGCATGGGCTTCATCCTGTGCGCGATGGCGCTCTTGATCCCGAAAGCGTTCGACCGCTTCGAGGGTCGAAGCTTCGTGCCCTTCGTCGCGGCCCGCCACGTGCGCTCGCACAAGAGCGGATTCCTGACCGTGATCAGCGTGCTCTCGATCGCCGGCGTGGCGGTGAGCTCGTTCGCCCTCTGCCTCGTGGTGTGCATCATGGGCGGCTTCGGCGCGGACCTGAAGCGCAAGATCCTCGGGAACAACGCGCACGTGAAGATCGAGTCGATCGCGGGCGGCGGCTTCGACATGTACCGGGATCTGCTGGACGACGCCCGGCTCGTGAAGGGCGTGCACGCGGCGACGCCCGTGGCGGGGGGCGAGGCCATGGCCTCGAGCTCGTCCAACACGGCGGGCGTACTCCTGCGCGGCATCGATCCGGTGACGATCGGCACCGTGATCGATCTGATGAAGAACATCGAGGTCGGACGCTTCGAGTACCTCACCGAGCCCCAGAAGCTCCTGCGCCTACCGCCGAACGAGCCGATCGGGCTCGGCCCGGGCGGCGAGACGTACCTCAAGGGCCCGTCGCCGAGCTTCGATCTCGGCGGGGACAAGCTGGACGCCGACGTGGCGGACGCGATCGTTCCGGAGGACGCGTACCCCGGCATCGTGCTCGGCCGGGAGCTCGCGAAGACGCTGCACGTCTACATCGGCGACGAGATCACGCTCGTCTCGCCGCTCGGCGATCTGGGACCGATGGGGGTCTTGCCGAAGAGCCGCAAGTTCCGCGTCGCCGCCGTCTTCTACAGCGGCATGTACGAGTACGACTCGAGCCAGGCCTACGTCCTGCTCGACTCCGCTCAGGATTTCCTGGACATGCAGGGTAAGGTCACCGCGATCGAGATCCGGGTCGACGACCCGGAACGGGTGGATCTGCCGCGTCCCGGCGTCGAGGGCGTCATCAAGGAGCGCGGCGATCTGCGCGTGCGCGACTGGAAAGAGCTGAATCGCAACCTGTTCAGCGCGCTTCAGCTCGAAAAGGTCGCAACCTTCGTGATTCTGTCGCTCGCGATCCTGGTGGCGAGCTTCTGCATCATCTGCACCCTGCTCTTGATGGTGACGGAGAAGAGCAAGGAGATCGCCATCTTGAAGTCGCTCGGCGCGAGCGACCCCGCGATTTTACGTATCTTCATGACCGAAGGCATGATGATCGGCGGGATCGGCACGGTGATCGGGGTGGCGACCGGCCTCGCGGGCGCGCTCGGCCTTTTGTGGTTCGGCGTGCGCCTCGACCCCGAGGTCTACTACATCGATCGCCTGCCGATTTCGGTCGATCCCTTCGACTTCTTGATGGTCGCCATCTCCGCATTTCTGATCACGACCATCGCCACGCTCTATCCGGCCCTCGCCGCCAGCCGATTGCGCCCCGTCGACGGGATCCGCTACGAATAGGGAAGCAGTCTTGGAAGACCAGATCACGATCGGCGCGAGCGGAGTCAACTCACGTGAGTGCCGGCGAGGCCGGCGCCAGCTGTCTTGCTTGGCTCTGCCGCGGGGCTCCTCAGGACGACTCCGGAATGGGTGCTCCCACGAAGCATCACACCAACAGGTGGAAGTAAGTTGGAAGCGTTAGTTCAAATCGAGAACCTGAAGAAATCCTTCCAGCACATGGGGCGCACGCTGGACGTGCTCCGCGGCATCGACCTCAACATCTATGCCGGGCAGATCCTCGCCATCGTGGGGCCGAGCGGCGCCGGCAAGAGCACGCTTCTCCACTGCATGGGCACACTCGACCTGCCCTCGTCCGGTCGCATCCGGCTCGGAACCGAGGAGCTCACGACCATGTCGAGCTCGCGCCTCGCCGCAGTGCGAAACCGCGACGTGGGCTTCGTCTTCCAGTTTCACCACCTCTTGCCCGAGTTCACCGCGCTCGAAAACATCATGATCCCGGGGCTCATCCAGGGTCGCTCGCGCAAGGAAATGGAGAAGCGATCCGCCGCCTTGCTCGAGGAGGTGGGCCTGTCGCACCGCGGCACCCACCGCCCCGGGGAGCTCTCGGGCGGCGAGCAGCAGCGTGTGGCCGTCGCTCGTGCGCTGGCGCTGGATCCGAAGCTCGTCCTCGCCGACGAACCGACGGGAAACCTCGACACCGCCACCAGCGACGCGATCCACGATCTGTTTTTTCAGATCAACCGCGAGCACGGCACGACCATCATCGTTGTCACACACAATCCCACCTTCGCCGAACGCATGCCGCGCGTAGTCAGGTTACGGGACGGTGTCGTAGAAGCCGACGAAGCGCGTCCGATCGCTTGAGCCCGACCTCTACGCCACGTGGCGTATTGCGACGAGCCAACTCGTCACGCGTCCCATCGCGCGACAGGCGCCGATGCGTTATTGCTCCCATACGACACTCCTACATACTCAACGTATGACAAGCGTCATGATCGTCGAAGACGATCGCGTCAACGCGGAAGAGATGGCGGAGACGATGATGGCGGCGGGGTACGACGTCGTCGGGGTGACGAGCTCGGGAGAACAGGCGCTGACGCTCGCCGAGCGCACGCAACCCGAGCTCGCGCTGGTCGACGTCAAACTGCGCGGCGACACGGACGGCATCACCGTCGCCGGCAATCTGCAGAGCAGGCTCGACGTCGCGGTGGTCTACGTGACCGGCTACTCCGATCAGGCGGTGCTGCGGCGCGCGACGCGAAACGGCGGCTACGGGTACGTGCTGAAGCCGATCGATCCGCGCACGCTCGAGGCCGCCTGCACGCTGGCTCTGTCGCTGCGCAGCCGCGCGCGCCTGGAACGCGAGCAGAAGCGAGCCGAACGCCTCGAGTCGCTGGCCACGCTCGCCGCCGGCATCGCGCACGACTTCAACAACATGCTCGCGATCATGCACAACTGCGCGGGCCTCGCGAAGCAGGCGGCTCCCGACAACCAGCGCGTGCAGTCGCTGCTCGGCGATCTGGAGCACGCCGGCAACCGCGCGAGCACGCTCACCGCCGAGCTCGTCGCCTTCGCCAAGGGCGGCGAGCCCATCCGCAAGCCGAGGGATCTCTCCGAGATCATCGCCGCGACGCTCCCGCTCGTGTTGCACGGCAGCGGGGTGCTCCTGCGCTCCGATGTCGGCAGGGACATCTGGCCGGTGCTGGTCGACGATACGCAGATGGGCCAGGTGTTCGCGAACCTCGCGCTGAACGCGCGCCAGGCCATGGGCGATCAGGGCGAGCTCTCCATCCGCGCGCGCAATCGCCTGATCCCGGAAGGCGACCCCGTCTTGCCCCGCGGCCGCTTCGTCGACGTCACCGTCTCCGACCAGGGCCCCGGCATCGCGCCCGAAAACCTGGAGCGCATTTTCGACCCGTTCTTCACCACACGGGACAGCGGCACCGGGCTCGGCCTCTCGAGCGCGTACTCGATCGTCAAGCGCCACGGCGGCGTGCTGCGCGCCGAATCGCTCCCGGGTCGCGGCACCACCTTCCACGTGATCCTGCCCGCGGCGTCGCCGGCCGAAGCCAGCGAGCCCCTCCACGATCTCCCCGAGACGGCGAGCGTGACGGAAAACCAGCCGGCCGAGCCCGACACCGGCCGAATCCTGATCATGGACGACGAGCCCGAGCTCCGCCGCGTTCTCGCCCTGTGCCTGGAAGAACTCGGCTACGAGGTCGAGCAGGCGGAGAACGGGGAGCAGGCCGTGAGCCTCTACGAGCGCGCCTTCCACGCGGGAAAGCGCTTCGACCTCGCGATCTTGGACCTGACGGTGCGAAACGGCGAGGGCGGCGTCGTGGCGCTCGAGCGCCTGAAGCGCTTCGACCCCGAGGTGACGGCGGTCGCCACCAGCGGCTACTCCGACAGCCCCGTGCTCGCCGACCACGCGCGGCATGGATTTGCAGGCTCGCTGGCCAAGCCCTATCGTTTCGCGATGCTGTCGCACGTGCTCCGCAGGGTCTCGCGCAAGACACAGCAATCGAACTCCTGATGCCGCGCGTTCTCCTGGTCGAAAACGACGCGGTCACCCGCGCCGACATCGCCGAGCTCCTGCGCGAAGAAGGCTACGACGTCGACGAGGCGAGGAACGGCAAGGAGGCGCTCGAACGCCTCGACGCCGCGCCGGTCTCGCCGGTGCTGATCTTGCTCGACCTCTCGACGCCGGTCATGAACGGCTGGGATTTTCGCCGCGCCCAGCTCGCGAGCGAGCGGCACCGCGACGTGCCCGTGGCGTTGATGACCGGCAACGCGCAGGCCGAGGAGTTCGCGAACGAGCTCGGCGCCAGCCTGCTCAAGAAGCCCTTCGACCTGAGCGCGCTGCTCAAGCTTCTTTCTGAAGCCGCGAGCGCGGCAGACTCACGCTGAAGGTCGAGCCCTTTCCGAGCTCGCTGTCGACGCGCACCGCGCCGCCGTGCGCCGTCACGATCTGGCGGGCGATGTAGAGGCCCATGCCCAGGCCCCCGTAGGTCCGGCGAGCCGCGGCGCGCTCGAACTGCGCGAAGATCCGCTCGAGATCGTCAGCGGCGATGCCGATCCCGTGGTCCTTGACGGAGACCTCCACGAACTCGTGATCCGCGCGGATGCTGACCTGAATCGGCTTGCCGTCCCCGTACTTCACGGCGTTCGAGAGCAGATTGGTCACTACTTGCTCCACGCGCATCCGATCCCAGATGCCCGAAGCCTTGGCGACGCCGTCGATGTCGATGCGCACTCCGCTCTGAGCGGCCTCCTCGCGCTGCCGCTCGACCACGTCGCCGACCACCTCGACCAGGTCGATCTCCTCGGGCTCGAGCTCGAGGTGACCGGTCGTGATGCGCGATACGTCGAGCAGGTTGTCGATCAGGCGCTCCAGGCGCTCGGTCTGACGCGCGGCGCTCTCCAGCTTGCGTCGCGCCTTGCCCGTGGCCTCCTGCCCGTGCAGCAGCGATTGCAGCCGG
>DASXWF010001545.1:0-8426 GCA_036503835.1 Polyangiaceae bacterium
CGGTGTCACGAAGAACCGTAGAACCACGAGCCACGCCAGTCCGGCGAGCGCCGCGCCGCCGACGGTCGCGGCCAGGACGCGGCCCCGCGCGGCAAGGGCGTCGGGCGACGCGCCGTGCTTCGAGATCGACGCGGCGAGCTCCTCGGAAGCAAAGACCCCCACGAACGCTGCGAGCGCGACGAACAGCGCGAGGCCGGCACCCGTCAGAAGGAGCTCGAAGCGGTCGGGGCGGAGCGGCTTCCGTGGAGCAGGTGGCGGAGGTTCCGGAGACGAAGAAGGCAAGGACATGGTCGCCTCGCCAATCGCAAGCAACGTGCCCGGCGGAAGCAGCTTCTAAATGCTTAGAATCATTGAAGAGTCATCCGTTTGACACCCGTGGGACTCACGGAATGTCGTGCCGTCACGAAATGCCGTGACGCGTCGCAGCACTGGCGGAAATCGGGCTCGGGGCGGAGCGCCGCGACTCGGGCCGCGGAGGCACCAGGCACGATTCGGGAAGGGCCACGAAAAACGTCGCCCCCTCGTCCGGCGCGCCGCTGGCCCAGACCCTTCCGCCGTGGCGCTCCACGATGCGCTTCACGTGCGCGAGGCCGATCCCGCTGCCTTCGAACTCCTGCGCGGGGTGCAGGCGCTGGAACACCTGAAACAGCCGGTCGGCGTAGCGCGGGTCGAACCCCACGCCGTCGTCGCGGACCGAGAGCACGAGCTCGCCGTCCTTGCGGCGTGCGCCGACTTCGACCGAAGCCTGCGCGCGCCTGCGCGTGTATTTGAGCGCGTTGCCGATCAGGTTCGTCAAGGCGTGCTTGAAGAGGGCGCGATCGACCCACACGACAGGTAGGTTCGCGAGCTCGAACTTCAGGTCTCGCTGCAAGTGCTCCGCCCGAGACTCGGCGATCACCTCCTCTACCAGCGCGTGGAGCTCGACCTCCGCGAGCGCCAGCTCCGATCGTCCGAGGGCGTAGAAGCGCAGGAGATCTTCGATCATTTCCGACATGCGCCGCTCCGAGCTCGCGATCGACTCCAGGTACCGGTCGGCTTCGGCGTCGAGGCCCTGCCTTGCGCGCTCCCGCAGCATGCCCACGTACGAGCCGAGCTGTCGTAGCGGCGCTCGAAGGTCGTGCGAGACCGTGTAGGTGAACGCCCTGAGATCGTCGTTCGCGCGGGCGAGGCTCGCAGTGCGTTCGAGGACGCGCTCTTCGAGCTCGGCGTTCAGGCGATCGCGCGCGATGGCCGCGCCCAGGCTGCCCGCAGCGGCGCGCAACATGCCCGTGGCCGGCGGCGGTAGCGCGAACGCGGGGTCCGCGCTCTCGAAACCGATGAAACCCCACAACGTGTCGCCCACCGTGATCGGCAGCGCCAGTCCTACCGCCATACGCAAGGCCTCCGCGAGGCGGCGCGGGGCTTCCGGCAGCTGGTCGCGGCGCACCACGACGGGCTCCTGCGCACGCAGGCGCGCGACGAACGGTTCCAGTCCCGCCGCGCTCACTTCGAGCTCGCGGCGGGCGGCGTGCTCGGCCCAGTGCTCCTCGCCCCAGGCCTCGAAGTAGCGCACGCAGAGGAGCTCGCCGCGTTCGGGATCGACCACGAGCTCGGCGAGCGTGGCGCGCGCGACGCCCGCCGCCTCGCCGAGCTCGGCCAGGATTTCGGGCGCGGCGTCCTCCCAGCGGCGGCTAGCGAGCAGCCGTTCCGCCGCCGAGCCGGTCGCGCGCAGCACGCGGTCACGTTGCTCGACCAGACGCTCCGCGCGCTCGCGTTCGGCGAGCTCCCGCAGCGTCGCGGCTTTTTCGGTTTCGACGGCGGCGACCTCCTCCCGCAGGTGTTGGACGAGCTCGCGCGTCGTGCCGAGGCTGGTTTCCAGGCGGCGCATGATCACGCCGACGGTCGCGACCAGACACAGGCCGATGAACAGAAAGGTGCCGGCGACGCTCGCCCAGGTGCTGAGCGACGTGAGCGGGTGCGTGGCGTTGTCGCGCGCGACCCCGGTCAGAAACAGGACGGCCCCGAGCGCGATCGCCGCGAGCGAGGCGACCAGCAGGAACAGGCTCGCCCGCACGCCGAGGAACACCGAGCCCACCGTGACGGCGGTCAAGAGCAGCAGCGGACCCTGGCTGCGAAAGCCGTACTCGAGGATCGGCACCGCCCCTGCGAGGAACAGGCACGCGAGAAACACGCGCGCTCGGGTGCGCCAGGCGACCTTCCGGGCCGCGCCGAGCACCACGAACACTCCGTACACGAACCAGAGCGGCAGCGTGACGAACACCCGGCCCGTTCCGGCTTTCGAGTACGTCCAGAACGCGAGCGAGGGCAGAGCGAAGGCGATCGTCAGGATCAGGACGAAGCGGAAGACGCGCTCGCGAAACCGCTCGAGATCGTCCGCTCCGTCCGTGCGCGCTTCGGCCTCCGGCACGGTGAGAGCCGCGAGTATAGGGCAAAGGCCGGGAAAGCGCCGTCACTTTGGCGTGTTACAATCGTGAGCTCCAAGAGGATTCGTGAAGCTCGGCGTAGTGATCGTGGAGGACTCGCTCGCGGACGCGGAGATTCTCGAGTACGAGATCCGCAAGGCCGGATTTTCCCCCACGATTCGGCGCGTCGAGACCGAGGCCGAGTACCTCGCGGCGATCGCCGAACGTCCGGACGTGGTGGTCGCGGACTACACGCTGCCCGGCTTCGACGCGATGCGCGCACTCGAGCTCTTGCAGGCGCGCGCCCTCGACGTTCCGTTCATCGTCGTGACCGGTTCCGTGAGCGAGGAGGCCGCCGTGGCTTGCCTGCATGCGGGCGCCGCGGACTACCTCTTGAAGGACCGTCTGGCGCGCCTCGGCGCGGCGATGTCGCGCGCGCTCGAGGGCCGCGCCGCCCGCGCCGCCAAGCAGGCCGCCGAAGCCGAGCTCAGAGCCAGCGAGGAGCGCTATCGGGCGCTGGTGGCGTACGCGCCCGTGGCGATTTTCGAGCTCGACACGAGCGGGGCGCTGCTCAGCGTCAATCCGGCCTTTCACACGGTGCTGGAGCTCGGCGACGAGCTCGAGCGCGGCCTTTCGCTCGTGAAGCTCGCGAGCCAGGCGGACCGCGCCAGACTGGGGGACGCGATCCGGCTCGCCGCGGAGGGCGGCACGATTCGCTGCGAATTCACGCCGGAGCGCGCCCCCAAGCGCGCGGTCGAGTCGAGCCTGATCCCGATCGCGGACAAGGACGGAGCGGTGCGCAAGCTGATGGGCATCGCGCAGGACATCACGAGCCGGCGCGAGGCCGAGAAGGCGCTCACGAGTCTCAAGGAACGGCTGCAGGCGGAGAACGTGTACCTGCAGGAGGAGATCCGGCTCACGCACGACTTCAGTCAGATCCTGGGCGAGAGCGCGGCCCTGCGCGGGGCGCTCCAGCGCGTGGAGCTCGTCGCAGCCACCGACGCCACCGTGCTCATTCAGGGTGAAACCGGGACCGGCAAGGAGCTCTTCGCTCGCGCCGTGCACGACCTCTCGTTGCGCAAGGCGCGCCCGCTCGTGAAGCTCAACTGTGCGGCGCTACCCTCGACCCTGATCGAGAGCGAGCTCTTCGGTCACGAGCGCGGCGCGTTCACCGGCGCGCTCTCGCGCCGCGCCGGACGCTTCGAGCTCGCCCACCAGGGCAGCCTCTTCCTCGACGAGATCGGGGAGCTGCCGCTCGACGTTCAGGCCAAGCTCCTGCGCGTGCTCCAGGAGGGTGAATTCGAGCGCGTCGGCGGCACGGAGACGCACACGGTCGACGTGCGCGTGATCGCGGCGACCAACCGGCGCCTCGAGGATGCCGTCGCGGAGGGCGCGTTCCGCAGCGATCTCTACTACCGGCTGAACGTCGTCCCCATCGAGCTGCCGCCGCTGCGCGAGCGCCGGGGCGACATTCCGCTCTTGGCCCGCTTCTTCGCGACGCGCGCCGCCAAGCGGCTGGGCAAGGTGATCGACGAGGTTCCGCCGGCCGTGCTGGACGCGCTGGAGCGCTACGAGTGGCCCGGCAACGTGCGGGAGCTGGCGAATCTGATCGAGCGCGCCGTGATCCTCGCGCGCGCGCCGCTCCTGCGCGTCGAGGACGTTCTGCCGCCGTCGGCCGTGCGCGTGGCACCGCCGCCTTCGCCCTTGCCGCAGTCGAGCTCGCAGCTCTCGCCGCGCCCGAAGACGCTCGGCGAGCTCGAGCGCGAACACATCGCAGCGGCCATCCACGCGACGGGCGGCAAGATCGACGGGCCCGGCGGCGCCGCGGAGCTGCTCGGTCTGCACGCGAACACGCTGCGTTCGCGCATGGAAAAGCTCGGCATTCAGCGGGCGCGTCGCGCCAAACAAGCGTAGCGCTCGGCTCGTCGCTCGCTCAGGCCGTCGCGGCGCGTGCCGTCAGGCGCTTGAAGCCTTGCATGAAATCGAGCTCGCCGAGGCTCTTGTGCAGGGTGCGCGCCGCCTCGTCCTTGCCGACCAGTCGCTCGAGCTCTTCCTGGCCGACACCGGTATGGAGGATCACCAGGGTCCCCTGCTTCGCGCGACTCTTGCGGATCATCTTGGCGAGCTCGACGCCGGAGATCGTGGACATGTCGAGATCGACCAGCACGACGTCCGGCGCCTCGAGCGCGACGTGCTGAGTCGTGCCGATCGCGCTGTCGCGTACGATCACCTGGTGTCCCGCTCGGGTGAGCCGGGTCCGCACCACCTCGAGCACGACCGCGTCGTCGTCGACGACCATGACCTTGAGCCGTTTCGGTGTCGACATGGATGAGCGTGATTACCAGGACGGCCACTCGCGGCACGAGTGAAGGTTTCTGGCTTTCGGTCGTTCAGTGGCCTGCGTTTCGAGGCAAAAAGCCACGGCCGCTCGTTTCAGCGAAGCTGAAACTTAAGCGCCAGGCGTGCGGTGCCGTTCACGAACGACGGGGAGGGGAAGAGCCCGCGCTCGATCCGCCCACCCGATGTCCTCCTCCGAATCCCCGCCGTTCTCGATTCCCGGCTACGAGCGGCCTCGCATTCTCGTCGTCGACGACGACGACGCGCTGCGCCGTAGCGCGGTGGCGGTGCTGAGCGACGACGGCTTCGAGGTGCGCGAGGCCGCGAGCGGGCTGCACGCGCTCGAGATCTGCGAGCGCTTCTCTCCGGACGTCGTGCTGCTCGACGTGACGATGCCGGAGATGAACGGCTACGAGACCTGTGTGGCGCTGCGCGAGCGTCCCGGCGGCGCCGACCAGCTGATCCTGATGACGACCGGGCTCGACGATCCAGAGTCGATCGAGCACGCGTACGACGCGGGCGCGACCGACTTCATCGCCAAGCCGATCAACTTTCAGATCTTGCGCCATCGCATGCGTTACCTCGTCCGGGCGCGCAAGGATCGCCAGCTCGCCGAGGAGCGCGTGCAGCGCATGGCGTTCTACGACGAGCTCACGGGCCTGCCGAATCGGGCCTTTTTGAAGCGCCACCTGCCGTACGTGATCGAGCAGGCGCGCCGGGGCGAGCGAGCGGGCGCGGTGCTGTCGCTCGATCTCGACGGGTTCAAGCGCGTCAACGACACGCTCGGTCACGCCGCCGGCGATCGGCTGTTGCGCGAGGTCGGTGGACGTCTCGAGAGCTGTCTGCGCGGGGGTGACTGCGTGACCCGCGGCGAGCTCACGGAGAACGACGCGATCGCGCGTTTCGGCGGGGACGAGTTCGTCGTGGTGCTCTCCGACCTCGAATCGATGGAGGACGCGGCCCAGGTTTCGCACCGAATCATCGAGACTCTGTCGCGGCCCGTCGCGCTGGGCGGTCAGGATTTCCACGTCAACTGCAGCATCGGCATCGCTCCGTTTCCCTCGGGAGAGGACGACCCCGAGGTGCTGCTGCGCAACGCCGACGCCGCGATGTACGACGCCAAGCGCAACGGCGGCAGTCGCTTCCAGTTCTATTGCTCGGACATGAGCCGGCGCACGCGCGAGGCGCTCGAACTCGAGAATCGCCTGCGCCGCGCGCTCGAGCGCGAGGAGTTCGAGCTTCACTACCAGCCGAAGATCGAGAGCAAGACGGGGCGCGTCGTCGGCGTGGAAGCGCTCTTGCGCTGGCGCAGCCCGGAGCGCGGGCTCGTCCCGCCGATGGATTTCATTCCGCTCGCCGAGAAGACCGGGCTGATCATCCCGATCGGCGCGTGGGTGCTGCGCCGAGCCTGCCGGGAGCTCAAGAGCTGGGAAGGACAGGGGCTGCCCGCGATCTCGATGGCCGTGAACATCTCGACCCGCCAGTTCCGCGATCGCGACGTTTCGCAGCTCGTGCGCGCGGCCCTCGCCGAGACCGGCGTCGTCCCCAAGAGCCTCGAGCTCGAGATCACCGAGGGTTCGCTGATGGAAGACACTCGCTACGCCGCGAGCGTGCTGAACGAGCTCCGGCAGATCGGCGTGCGCGTCGCGATCGACGATTTCGGAACGGGCTACTCCTCGCTCGGCTACCTGCGCGTCCTGCCGGTGGACATGCTCAAGATCGACCGCTCGTTCGTGCGCGACGTGACGGAGAACCAGGACAGCGCCGCGATCGCGGCCGCGATCCTGGCCATGTCGCACAGCCTCAGGCTCGAGGCGGTCGCGGAAGGCGTCGAAACCCGCGCTCAGCTGGATTTTCTTGTGCAGCACGGCTGCCCGCTCGTGCAGGGCTTTCTCTACAGCCGCCCGCTGCCGGGGCCGGAGTTCGTCGCCTGGCTGCGCGCGCGCGAGGCGGCGCCGCCGAGCGCGGACGCTCAGGAGCGGCGCGCGGAGCGCTCGCTGGCGCTGCCGGTCGGCTTCTGATCGGGCTCGGGCGCGGCGAGCGCCGGGAAACCGGGAACCTTGCCGAAGAGGCTCCGGTCCCAGCTCGGCGGATCGACGATCTGATCGGCCAGGAAGTCGACCGTCGCCCGCACCTTGGTGGAGAGCTGCCGCGCGGAGGGGTACACCGCGAACACGCCCGTCTGCTCGAATTCGTAGTCGGGGAGCACGCGTACGAGCTGCCCCGAGAGCAGCGAGCGCCCGACCGCCATCGTCGCGCCTACGGTGATGCCGAGCCCCTGCTCGGCGGCTTCGGTCAACACGTCGATGTTGTTGCTCACGAGCCGGCCCGCGATGGGAACGTTCGTGGCGCCCTCCGGTCCGATCAACTTCCACTCCCGCGGCTTCGTGAAGCCCGAGAAGATCACGCATTCGTGGTCGCGCAGGTCGTCGATCGTCTTCGGGGCGCCGCGCTTCTTCAGGTACTCCGGAGATGCTACCAGCACGCGGCGGTTCGTGCACAGGCGCCGCGCGATCAGCCGCGAGTCCGCCAGGGCACCGACGCGGATCGCGAGATCCATGCCCTCTTCGATCAGGTCGACGAAGCGGTTCGTCAACATGATCTCGATCGAGAGATCGGGATACAGGGCGAGCAGCTGGTCGACGAGCGGCGCGACGTACAGGCGCCCGAACACGATCGACGCGCTCACCCGCAGCGTGCCCTTCGGACGCAGCAAGGTCTGCTGGACTTCGGCCTCGGCGTCCGCAAGGTCCACCAGGATCTGGCTGGTGCGCGCGAAAAAGGCGGCGCCGGCCTCGGTCAGGGCGAGCTTCCGCGTCGTGCGCTGCACCAGCCGCACCCCGAGCCGCTCCTCGAGGCGGGTGACGATCCGGCTTACCCCTGAAGGACTCAATCCGAGTTCTTCGGCTGCTTTCGCGTAGTTCGCATGCTTCACCACGCAGTGGAAGACGACGAGCTCCTGCGTTTCGGTGACCATAAGGGCTTGTACGCGAGTGTAGGCCGAGGCCTTTACGGCGCTCCGACAATTCGTGACGCCGCGTCAGGGGTGTAGTGAAAAAAGGGGCACTCCGCCAGGCACGTGAAAATGAGAAAATTGACACGATGTGCGAGATGGCGTGCCGATTTCCACTCGGCGTCCCCTCGCTCCCCCGAGTCGGGCCTCGGCTTCATTTCGCGATTTTCGGCCGGCGGATCGGCTTGCAGCAAGCGGGGCTCATGAGACGCCCACCTTGAGTTCGGATCGACTGAGGCGAAGTGGTCACAGGATAGGCCTCCGCTATCCCGACCCGCGGTACCAGAAGGTATGCGACCCGGAGCCTCGGGCCGCTCCCGCTCGCGCCGGATTTTCCATCGCTGAGGTTGCGATCACCACCTGGGCTCAGGCGAATCCTCGCGAGTACCGTGCCAGTCGGCGGCGCAAACGCGAGTCGTAGCCTGGAAGGTCGCCCCGTCGCCGGCGTCCCCGTGCGACATCGACAGCGGCCCGTACGAAACGAAACCGTCTCGATACAAACCGACCTTCACTCCACGTCGCGACAGCAGCGAAAGCCGGTGGAGTAGTCGTGATACGCGGGCTCGTGGGCCGCCGTGACGAAATTACAGCCCTGGCCGTGTTGGTCCGTCGTGCTGAAAAAGCCCCCCATGAAGATGCCTTTCCCGGTGTTCGTCCTGAGTCTGCGGCGAATT
>DASXWF010001546.1:0-3027 GCA_036503835.1 Polyangiaceae bacterium
GAGCTCTCGCTGCAAAACTACGCGGGAGCGCTCGCGCTCGTGGAGCGCGCGTCCGGCCTCGCCGCCGGCGACGAAGAGCGCGCGCGCGTCGAAGCGGTGCGGGGAAACGTGGCGCACGCGACCGGCGAGGCGGAGGCGGCGCTGCGGGCGTTTCGTTCGGCCTCCGAGCACGCGGCGCGCGCGGGCGCAGTGCTCGAGGAGGCGACCTACCTCACCGGCGTGGCCGCTTCGGCTACGTCGCTCGGCGAGCTCGGCGAGGCGGCGCTCGCCGCGCGGCGCTCGGTGCTGTTGTTCGAAGCGCTCGGCCGCCGCGCCGAGGCCGCGCGCGCCACGCTCTCGGTCGCTTCGAGCCACGCCGCGCTCGGCTCGCTCGACGAAGCGCGCGAGGCCGCGCTGGACGCCGCCGCTCGCGCCAGGGCGGCCGGCGACCGGCGCTGTGAGGGCTTCGCGCACCTGGTGCTCTCCGATCTGGAGGCCGCGCCGAGTCTGGCGGCGCTCGAGCACGCGCGCTACGCGCGCTCGCAGCTCCGCGAGTCCGACGATCTGCTGCGCGCCGCGACGCGGCTCTGGGCGCACGGCGAGAAGGAGCTCGAGCTCGATCGCTTCGACGGGCTCGCCCGCGCGGCAGGGACGCCGCTCGACGCGCGGCTGGAATGGTGGGGAGCGCGCGCGGCGGTCGAGGTGTCGCGTCGCGAGCCGCGCCGTCCCGAGCTCGTCACGGCCGAGCTCGTGGCGCTCGCGTCCGGTCCCGTCGTCGCGCGCGGTCCCGCGCTCGCGTCGGGCGCGAGCCTGGCCGCGCGCTCGGGCGACGGCGAGATGGCGAGGCGGCTCACGCTCGCCGCGGGCGACGCGGCGCGCGAGCTCGTGCGCCGCGCGACTCCCGCCCAGCGCGCGGCGCTCTCCAGCCTGTCGTGGGTGCGCGCGGCGGAGGCCGCGCAGGTCGAGCATCGCTTTTCCGCCGCTCAGATCGAAGACGTGGAGGCGCTCGTGCGCGCGCTCGGCCGCCGCGATCGGCTGCGCGCGCTGCTGCGGCAGGTGGTCGACGCGCTGGTGCTCTGGACGGGCGTCGAACGTGGTCTGCTCTTGCTGCGCGGTCCGGGCGGGCTGCTGCGTCCGCGCGCGGCTCGCAATCTCGCTCGCTCCGATCTCTCGGGCGAGCAGCTCTCGCTCAGTCGTTCGCTCGCGGAGCGGGCGCTGGAGGCGGGCGAGCCGGTGGTGGCGGTCGACGCGGCGGGCGACTTGCCGGAGGTGCACGCCAGCGTTCACGCGCTCAAGCTCCGCAGCGTGCTCGCGGTGCCGCTCGTGGCGCACGGCGAGGCGCTCGGCGTGGTCTACCTCGACGATCGCGTGCGGCGCGGCGCGTTCGGTCCCGCCGAGCTCGGCTGGGTGCGGCTCGTGGCGACGCTCGCCGCGGTCGCGATCGCGGACGCGCGCGCGCAGCTGCTGTTGCGGCGCTCGGTGCGGCGCGCGGAGCGGGCCGAGGCGCGCCTGGCCGGCGAGCTCGCCCGGCGCGAAGCCGAGCTCGACGTGGCCGAGCGCGAGCTCGCGCGGGCCACGCGCGGCCGGGAGACGCGCTTTGCGTACGCGGCCATCGTCGGCGACAGCGAAGCGATCCGGTCCATGTTGCGCGTCGTGGACCGCGTGACCGCGTCGGAGGTTCCGGTGCTCGTCACGGGCGAATCGGGTAGCGGCAAGGAGCTCGTCGCGCGCGCCATCCACGGCAACGGCCCGCGCGCCCGCGGCCCCTTCGTCACCGAGAACTGCGGCGCCGTGCCCGAGACCCTGCTCGAGTCCACGCTGTTCGGTCACGTGCGCGGGGCGTTCACCGGCGCCGTGCGCCCGCGCGCGGGCCTGTTCGAGGTCGCCCACCGCGGCACGCTCTTCCTCGACGAAATCGCCGAGATGAGCCTCGGCATGCAGGCGAAGCTCTTGCGCACGCTGCAGGACGGCGAGATCCGGCCGGTCGGCTCCGAAACCGCCCGCCGCGTCGATGTGCGCGTGATCGGCGCGACGCACCGCGATCTCGACGCGCTCGTCCGCGAGGGCCGCTTCCGCGAGGATCTCCTGTACCGCCTGAACGTGATCTCGGTGCGGGTGCCGCCGCTCCGCGAGCGCGCGGGCGACGTCCTGCTCCTCGTCCAACATTTCATGAAGGTCCACGCGGCGGGCCGGCGCGTGCGCATCTCGCGGGCCGCGCTCGACGCGCTGTCGTCCTACTCCTGGCCCGGCAACGTGCGCCAGCTCGAGAACGAGATCCGCCGCGCGCTCGTGCTCTGCGACGAGATGGTGCTCGTCGAACACTTGAGCCCCGACGTGCGCGACCGCGCGAGCGGCGAGACCCAGCGCGCCGACGGCTTGAACCTCAGGAAGCGTCTCGACGCCCTCGAAACCGATCTCGTGCGCGCGGCCCTCAAGCGCACGGAGGGCAACCAGACGCGCGCCGCCGAGTTGCTCGGCCTCTCCCGTTTCGGCCTGCAGAAAATGATGAAGCGCCTCGAAATCAAGAACGAGGCGAGCGCGCGGGCAGGCGTGGCCGGGTAAGGTCCGGCAGGCTCTGCGCGCTGCTGCGTTGCCGGCGCAAACTCAGCGCGTCGAGCCGGGCCAACCGGCGCCTGGACGGGCTTCGCCGGCGCTGCTGCAGGTATGTTTTTTGCTGCTCGGGGTTGCGATGACCGACGCTCGGGCTTGGCCTGGTTGGATGCTGGGAGTGTTCGTGGTGGCAGGATGCTCGAGCGGCGCCGAGGCTCCGAGCGCAGGGCCGCCCGCGCCCGGAGCGGAAGCCCCGCAGCGATCCGGTTGGAGCGACGCCCTCGCCGCTGCGCTCGCCGAAGACGAATCAGCGGAGCCGGACGTCTTCGAAACGCGGCTCGCGGCGTACCCCGCGAGCCTCGAGATCGTTCCGGGCAAGCCGTCCGAAGTGTGGACGTACAACGGACGTGTTTCCGGTCCGGAGATTCGGGTCAAACGCGGTGACCGGCTGATCGTTCACTTCACGAACCGGCTGCCGGAGCCCACCACCATCCACTG
>DASXWF010001547.1:0-6535 GCA_036503835.1 Polyangiaceae bacterium
GCACCCCACCAACAAGAATTCCGCTGGCGGGCCCTGGCGCTCCCTTCGCGCCTTGGCGGCAAAACCAATCCCGCACGCCGTCCCCAACGCGCCCGCCCCAACGAGATCTTCCAACCGCACACACATCCCGCGCGCAACGCGCTCACGGCAATCGCGCGGGACTTACGGAACCAGCGAGTAGTCGTAGAGGTTGCCGGTCATCATGAGGAGCGCGAAGACCTGCCACGAAAGGTTGAAGTAGTAGCTCGGAGGCAGCATCTCTTTGCCGACGAGCAGCTGGTAAGTCGCGTCGACGAAGGGGAGGCGGCTCGCGTCGCTCATCGCACCGACTCCCGCGGCGCCGACGAAGAGCGCGGATTGCGCCGGGAGGGGGTTTTCGGCGCGGGGCATGCCGTTGAGGTCGTAGCCGTCGACGATCATGTCCGCGCCGACGCCCTGGAAGAAGTTGCTGATCTTGTCGAGATATTCTTTCGCGCGCGGTTCGCCGAAGTCGCAGTAGTCCTGCGCGATGCGGAAGGGGATGCGCGCGGAGTCGTACTGGTAATGGGTCGGCGCGCCGTTGAAGGGAGCCATCGGGCGGCCGTCAGGGTCGGTCCACGCCGGGACGAGGCCGTTGTCCTGGTTGCCGAACTCGCTCTTCAAGGTCGACATGAGGACGGCGTAGTTCTTGTCGATGACGGTGTTCCAACCCATCTGGCCGGTGACTTGCGCGAACCAGCGGTACTGGTTGGGCGCGAAATACGAGGGGTTGTGGGTGACGACGGTCCCCCAGGAGTCGCCGGCCAGGAGGAGTTCGCCGCGGCCGTGATCGACTTCGTGGTCCCAGATTTTTTGGATCTGGCCTTTGGCCACGTCGATGTACGGCATGCCCAGGGAGCCGGAGCCGCCCCATTTCTTGTCGGCGAGCAGGAGGGCCCACGCCATGTCTTCGTCGGCGTCGGTCGCGGCGCCGCCGCCGTCCATGGGGACGTTGCCGCTCGGGTCGACTTTCCAGTTCATGAGACCGTTCTGGTTCAGGCGTCCCTGGGAGTACTTCCAGAACTTGTCGAACATGTCCTGTTCGTCGAAGACGACGGCGAAGATCATTCCGTAGCCGATGCCCTCGGAGACGGTGGTGTCGCCTTCGTTGTTCGGACGGCGCACGCGCAGGTTCTCTCCGGCGCCGTCGGCGGTGACGAGCTCGGTCTTCCAGCGCTGGAACGCGGCGCGCGCGAGCTCGGGGTCGGCGCCGGTCGGGTAGGTGCAATGACTGGACCGGTAGCCCTGCGGGAAGTCGTAGGGCGGGCCCGGCTCGTAGATGGGACCGGTGCCAGCCGTGCCGGCCGCGCCCGACGATCCGCTCGCGCCCGCAGTGCCGGCGCTGCCGGCGGATCCACCCGTGCCTGCGCTGCCCGAGCTGCCCGCGGTGCCGGCATTCGTGCCGGCCGTGCCCGCGCTCGTGCCTCCGCTGCCGCCGCCGGAGGCGCCGCCGAGCGAACCGCCCGCGCCGCCGCCGGACGTGCCCGCCTGGGGCGTGCCGGCGCCGCCGCCCTTGCCGGCGATCGGCGCATTGCCACCGCGCGGTGTGTCGTTGCCGTCGTCGTCCGCGATGGTGCCTTCCGGACGGTTCGAGCAGGCGACGGTGATCCCCACTCCTGCGAGCACCACGGCGAGCGCGCGAGAGATCATGAACGGGAGGGTATGCCACGGGCTCGTGCCGTCGCGCCACCCCGAACGCCGGCCACGGATCGCCGGCGCGCTGACACCGATCGCGGCCGCGCGGATCGTATCCTCGCGGGTGAGACTGCCGAGAAACGCCGGAAATTTTCTGCGAAACGTTCGGCCGTTCAGTCCGCCGCGATCAGTTTCGCGATCGTCTGGAGCTGCATGTTGCTCGTGCCTTCGTAGATTTTTCCAATCTTGGCGTCGCGAAAAAGTTTCTCGACCGGGTACTCGCGCGTGAAGCCGACGCCCCCGAAGAGATCGACCGCCTGGGAGGCCGCGCGTTCGGCGACCTCGGACGCGAAGAGCTTCGCCATCGCGGCTTCCTTCACGAACTCCGCGCCGGCGTCCTTCAGCCGAGCGGCGTTGTAGACGAGCAGGCGCGCCGCTTCGATGTCCATGGCGGTGCGCGCGAGTTGAAATTGTACGCCCTGGAAGTCGGCGATGGGCTTGCCGAATTGCTTGCGCTCCCGCGTGTAGGCGAGGACCTGCGCGAGGGCGTTTTCGGCGAGGCCGAGCATTTGTGCGCCGATGCCGATGCGGCCCTCGTTCAGGGTGAGGATGGCGATCTTGTAGCCGCGGCCGACTTCACCGAGGACGTTTTCGTTCGGGACCTCGCAGTCGTCGAGCAGGAGCTCGCAGGTGCTCGAGGCGCGGATGCCGAGCTTGTCTTCCTTCTTGCCGACGGCGAAGCCCGGAAAGCCGCGCTCGACCAGGAACGCGGTGATGCCTTTGTAACCCTGCGTCGGGTCGGCGTTCGCGAAGACGATGAAGAGCGAGCTCTCCGCGGCGCTCGAGATCCAGAGCTTGCGACCGCTGAGGAGCCAGCGATCGCCGCGGCGCTCGGCGCGCGCTTGGAGCGCGAAGGCGTCGGAACCGGAAGCGGCTTCGCTGAGCGCGTACGAGCCGACCCACTCGCTCGCGAGCTTCGGCAGGTAACGCGCCTTCTGCGCGCCGGTGCCCCAGCGCAGGAGGGCGTTGGTGACGAGTGTGTTTTGCACGTCGACCATCACGGCCAGGGAGGCGTCGACGCGCGCGAGCGCCTGAACGGCCAGGATCGAGGTCATGAAGCGCGCGCCGGCGCCGCCGTGCTCCGTGGGTGTTTCGATGCCCATCACGCCGAGCTCGAACAGGGCGCGCACGATCGCAGGATCGAGCTTCGATTGCTCGTCCATTTCGCGGACCTTCGGCGCCACGCGCGCGCGAGCGAAGTCGAGCACGGTGTCGAAAAAGAGACGCTCGTCGTCGCTGAGTTGGGTGAGAGGCGTCGTCATTGCGAGCCGGATCCTAGCCCACGCGCGACCCGGCGGGGGGCAGGTAGCAACCCCGCCGTGCGCGTGCGAAACTCGCTCCAAAGAACATGCCCGGAAGTAGCTTCGGCCAGGCCTTTCGCATCACGACGGCCGGTGAATCCCACGGCCCCGGCAACGTCGTCATCATCGACGGCTGTCCGCCCGGTATCCCGCTCGGCGTGGAGGATTTGCAGCGCGACCTGCAGCGGCGGAAGCCCGGGCAGAGTCACCTGGTCACGCAGCGCAAGGAGGCGGACGAGCCGGAGATCCTCGCGGGCGTCTTCGAGGGCAAGACGACGGGCACGAGCATCGCGATTCTGGTGCGCAACGCGGATCAGAAGAGCCGCGACTATGACGCCATCAAGGACAAGTACCGGCCGGGCCACGCGGACTACACGTTCGACGAGAAGTACGGCTTTCGCGATCACCGCGGCGGCGGGCGCTCGAGCGCGCGCGAGACGGTGGCGCGCGTCGCGGCGGGCGCGGTCGCGAAGAAGCTCCTCGCGACGGCGTTCGGCGGCAACGTCGTCGGCTACGTGAAGCAGGTGGGCGACGTCGTGGCCGACGTCCCCGACCCGGCGAGCGTCACGCTCGAGCAGGTGGAGACGCTGCCCACCGGCGAGCCGAACCTCGTGCGCTGCCCGGACGTGTCAGCCGTGCCGCGGATGATCGAGCTCATCGAGGCGGTGCGCAAAGATCAGGATTCGATCGGCGGCGTGAGCGAGATCGTCGCGACGGGCGTGCCCGCCGGCCTCGGTGAGCCGGTGTTCGATAAGTTGAAGGCGGATCTCGGGAAGGCGCTGTTCAGCCTGCCGGCGGTGCTGGGCGTCGAGTACGGGATCGGCTTCGGCTGCGCGACGCTGCGCGGTACGCAGAACAACGACATCTTCGTCGCCTCGCGCGACGCCGACGCGCTGCGTGTTTCGACGCGCACGAACCGCCACGGTGGAATGCTCGGCGGCATTTCTTCGGGGATGCCGATCGTGATGCGCGCCGCCATCAAACCGACGAGCAGCCTGTATCGCGAGCAGGAGACGATCACGAATCAGGGGGAGCCGACGACGATCCGCACGGGCGGGCGTCACGATCCGTGTCTTTTGCCGCGCTTCGTTCCGATGGGTGAGGCGATGATCGCGCTCGTGCTGGCGGACCACTGGCTGCGCTGGTGTGGGCAGAAGTGGGGAACACGGGCACTAACGTAGATTCGAGTACGACAATCCCACGCTCGCGAATTGGTGACTGACTGATTCGTGCTAAAGTGACTTACTTGGTGTCACCCCGCCGCGCTTCGTGCGCGGGTCGGGTTGCGCGTGATTGGCCTCGTGATGCGGTTCAGCACACAAGTCGGCTTGCTGGGTCTTGCGCTCGTGGCGGGCGCCTGCGCGGTCGCGATCGAAGATCCGGTTCCGGACATGATGCAGCCGCCGCCCGGCTCGGGCGGCAGTATCAGCGGCGCCGGCGGAACGCCCATGGCGGGGAGCTCCACGAGCGGCAGCGGCGGCGCGGGGACTAGCTCCACGGGCGGCGCCGGGACGACCGGCAGCGGCGGTAGCAGCGGCAGCGGAACCAGCGGGACCAGCGGGACCAACGGCACGAGCGGATCGAGCGGAACGAACGGCGCTTCCGGGTCGGGCAGCACGGGCGGGACGACCGGCGGAACGACGGGATCCGGCGGATCCGAAGCGGGCTCGAGCGGTAGCTCGAGCAGCGGCGGCTCGAGCGGCACGAGCAGTTCGGGTGGCGCGTCGGGCAGCAGCGGCAGCTTCGGGTTCGGCGGCGCGGCAGGCACCAGCGGCGGGAAAGGCGGCTCGTCGGGGAGCGCCGGAAGCTCCGCCGGGGCGAGCGGCTCGAGCACGAGCGGCGGCACCACGGGCTCGGGAGGCACCACGGGCTCGGGTGGATTGGGCAGCGGCGGTACGAGCGGCAAGGGCGGCACCGGCAGCGGTGGCACGACCGGCGGAACGACCGGCTCGGGCGGCTCCGGCGGCGGATCGGACACCTGCGTTGGGCCGACGCCTTCGACGTGCGCGAACGGCGTGGAGTGGTGTGAAGGCTACGCGTACGAAGTCGGCGACGAAGTGAAAGCGCGCTGCGGCGCGAACGTCACGACGGCCGGGTGCCTCGGCGGAAAGGTGCTCGTCTTCCGCTGCCGAACCGCGGCGCAATGCGCGACATCGGACCCGGGCGACGGAACCAACGCCTGGGAAGCCACCGGCACGCAGTGCCTGAACGAGTAGCGGGCGGCGCCGTCGATCCGTGACTTGCGACACTGCCGGCGAACGAGCGTATCGATGCCGAGCTACTTCCGACGCTCGACTCGCGGCAGCGTGAGCTCCAACAATGCTGCCAGGAAGACTTTGGCCAGCTCGGATTCGGCACGCACCTTCTCCGAAGCGAGCAATCGACGAGTGAAATGAGCTTCGTCCCCGACAGCACACGAAAAGCGCCTTCAGCGCTCGGCTGACCGCTGCAATCAGCGCTTCGAAATCGACCGGTGCCCTCGCGTCCGCGCTTCGCACTTTGTCCGTCAAGAGGAATCAGCGTGAGCACATGAAAACGACAAAGCGTACGACCGGCTGCGCATAGCGACGCGCACGCAAGCGCCTTTCGCACGCTCGAGGTCATGGGCTCCCACATCGCGAAGTGAAGCGAGCGCTCGCTTGGCTCGATCAGCATCCGCGACCCGCCTCGAGCGAGTTCAATCAGCACGACTTGCCAGATCGCGCGGGAGACGCGAAGCCCCAAGGGCCCCCACGCCCGGCCCTGGCACGCCCCCGGGCTCGGGCGGCGCGGCGATCGTAAACGATGAGTCACTCCGCCGCCGGCGTCGCGCACGGAGCCGCGACGCCGAGCACCACGCCGCCGCGTCGCCTCCATCATCGTGACGTCACTGTGGCGTGGCACGCCATGACCTTCTCGTCCCCGTCTGCGATTCGTCTGCGATTCCGTCCCGTCCCCGTCCCCGGACTCGTCCGCTGCGCCCCAATGCCGTTGCGCCCCCGTGACCGCGAAGCGGGCACAAGGAGGGCGCCCGTCGCGCGGAGGCCGAAGGCCGAGCACGACGGGACGTACTTCGCCGGCCCACGTGGGGGCAGCCATTCCAGCTCGAGCTTCAATGCTTTACCCGCGCACCCCGCGCACCCCGCGCACCCCGCGCACCCCGCGCACCTCGCGCACCCCGCGCACCTCGCGCACCTCGCGCACCTCGCGCACCCCGCGCACCTCGCGCACCCCGCGCACCTCGCGCACCCGCGCACCTCCCACCCACGCACCCGCGTTCGATCAATCCGAGAGTCGCCCTGCGCGAGCGGTGGCTAGCGCTCCGCGAGGATTGCCTTGCCGCCGGCACGCAACGTGCGGAGCACGGCTTCCGCTCTGGCGACGACGTTCTTCGGCAGCGGCGCGTAGTCGAGGTCGATCACGAAACGCTGGCCTTCGTGCAGCGCCCACCACAAGAACTCGGCGAGCGCTTGGCCCTTTTCCGCGTCGCGCGCGTCGCGATAGACGAGTAGGTAGGTGTACGCCGCCAGCGGGTAGGCCTC
>DASXWF010001548.1:0-7355 GCA_036503835.1 Polyangiaceae bacterium
CGATGGTTGGCCCTGCTTCGCAGGGCGTGCCCCAATCGTTTCGCTGGGGCTTTCGCCCCAGACCCCGCGTCCGCTGCGCGTCCGGCTAGTGCAGCGCCCACGTTGAAAATTGCCGCTATCTCGTTTGCGCTGCACTAGCGACAGCCCTCAGGGACAGCCCTAGCGCGTCGGGAGGTGTCGGCTAGGTCAGCCCGGCTCCCACGGAACGCGATTCCGCTCAAGGCACGGGGTTTTGACGAGGACGGTCGCCGACTGGAACCGATTCCAAGGCGCAGAAGTCCGTCGACTCCCGGAGGAGGTGTGGCACCATACGTGGTCACTCCCGAGCTCTTGGTGGACCATGAACCGATTCTTACCCCTCCCGATCACGCGCTCCCTGCTGCTCGCCGGCGCCAGCCTCGCTCTCGCAGCGGCCTGCGGCAGCGAAACACCACCTGCCGACGAACCGGGCGCAGGCGCCGGTTCGGGTGGGTCCGCGGGTAAGGCGGGCTCCGGCGGCTCCGGCGGCGGCGTGGCCGGCGCGGGTGCCGGCGGCACGGCTGGAACTCCGGCCACCGGAGGGACGAGCGGCAGCGCGGGTCAGCCCGTGGCCGGTGCCGCAGGCAGTGCGACTGCCGGTACGACGTCGAGCGGTGCCGGCGGCGGCGGCAGCGGTGGCACACCTCCGACGGGCGGCGCCGGAACGGGCGGAGGAGGCGCAGGCGCTGGAGCAGGCAGCGGAGGTGCGGCGGGCACGGGCGAAGCCGGGAGCAGCGGAAGCGCGGGCGCTGGTTCGGGTGGCCAAGGCGGAGCAGGCGGGTGGGCGTGCCCGAGCGGCATGACCGGCAGGCCGACGCTCGGCGGCACGCCGACGCGCGTTGCGAGCGTGCCGCCTCCGGACGCGTTCAACATGAACAACGGGAACTTCGGAAACGTCGAGGGCCCGGTGTGGATCGATGACGCGCTGTACGTGAGCGAGATGAGCTACATGTCGTACAGCTCGAGCGATTCGAACGTCAAACAGTCGCGCATCCTGAAGGTGACCCCGGCTGGCCAGACGAGCATCTTCATCGCCGACTCCGGCAGTAACGGCCACGCCGTGGACGCCGACGGCAACCTCGTCGCCGCCGTGCACAAGGACGGCAGCCTCAAGCGCTTCCCGCTCCCCGACGGTGCCCCGACCTCCATCGTCGACATGTTCATGGGCGCGCGCTTCAACTCTCCGAACGACCTCGTGATCCACTCGAACGGCACGATCTACTTCACCGACCCGAACTTCCAGGCGCCGAACACGCTGCCTCAATCGGCCACCCGCGTGTACCGCGTCCCGGCGGGCGGTCAGGCCGAGCCCATTCCGAGCGCGGGGTCACCCGACATGTTCGGCAACCCGAACGGCATCACGCTCTCGCTCGCCGAGGATTATCTCTACGTCGCCGCCTCGACCGGGCGGCGCTATCCGGTGATGAGCGACGGCAGCCTGGGCGCCGGCTCGGACTACGCCGCGCTCAACGGCGGAGACGGCCTCGCGATGGACTGCGCCGGAAACCTCTACGTCGCCGTGTCGAACCAGCAGCACGTCGCGGTGTACGATCCGAGCGGCAGCTCGATCGGTCAAATCAACGTGAGCGACATCCAGGCCGTCACCAACGTCGCTTTCGGCGGCGCCGATCACAAGACCCTCTACATCACCGGGCTCGGCAACAACAAAGGCCTGTTCCAGATCACGCTCGACATTCCGGGTAGGCCGTACTGAGCGAGTCGCGGAGCTCCGCGCCGCTACCGATGAGTGCTCCTCGCCACACCGACTACGGTTGACGACGAGAGTCGGGTCGCCCTTTTTTCGCGCTTCGTTGCGTCCCTCCCCTCGCTGGTCTCGGTCGTTGCGAGAAAATCCACGCGCCTCGAGAAACGGCGGCCCGTCTCGGTCGCGGATGCGTATTTCCATAATATCCCGCGCGTGAGCGGCAACACAGTCCGCTAGGAGGCGACGATGAGAAAACCGACCCGCGAGTTCTTCTTCCTGGCCGTGACCGTCACGCTGGCATGCGTGGCTCGGCCGGCGTCGGCCGGTGACAGCAAGCTCGTCGGCGGCAGCTTTTGCCGCAAAGTCGGCTCGGCGAACACGAACGTCGCTGTCTCCGATACGCAGGGTGACGCTGACGGGCTGCTCAACGGCACCGCGTCGCCTGAAAGGGTAGCCTGTCCGCTCGTTCGCGACAGCGCCGACGAGGCGTTTACCGCCGTGTTCGCGCGGCTCGTCGATAGGACGCCGCCCGGCAAGGCGCCGTATGCCCCCCGTTGCAGGATGCACGGGCTCAGCTCCAACGGGACGCGTGACTCGTCGGAATGGGTACCACACGGAAATCCGACCTCCGGATCGGCTCCGCACTTCGACAGCCTGTCCGTGGTCGACGAGTTCGACGTGGCGCTGAACGGATCGGCCAGCGTCGAATGTGATCTGGGAGGGTTCGACACCATCCTCGGCCTTCGCTGGGAGGAAGACACGGCGACCGCATCCAACGACATCAAGGTCGTCGCGGGGAACGCCTGTTACTCGACTGACTACCTCAGCACGACGTTGGGAACTGCACACGCCTACGGGTATTTCGATGTCCCTACGCTCCCGTTCGACCAACACGTCTTCGCTCAATGTCCGATCGTTCGCGACAATTCGTCCGAGCCGTTGCTGGGCGCTTGGGTTCGAATCGTCGTGCCCGCCGGCGAGACGGGCTCGTGCTGGCTGGAGACCCGGTCGGTCAACGGTGAAACCTTCGGAAATACGGACTGGGCCTTGGTTCCGGACGAGGGAACCGGGTCGATCTACCTGGACCCCGACGACGTGACGGCGCACTTCAGCCAAGGCGCGTACTGGGTCGCCTGCGCCATGCCCGACAATTCGCGCATCCTCAGCATTCGAACGGACGAGCTCTGAACGGCAGAGCTCGACTTCGGAGCACAGGAAATCGAGGTAGACGCCATGAAACGAATCAGCATTCTCATCGCGGTCGCAATGCCGCTCGTCGTCGTTCCGGGTGGGGCGCTCGCGGGTGACGCGAAAATCGTGCCGGGAACGGTGTGTCAGGCGCTGGTCGGCACGAGCAATACGCCCGACTACATCAAGGGGTCCTACGTGCACGAGGCAAGCCCCCCGTACGTGCAGAACGAGGTGGTTTGCCCGATTGTGCGTGACGCGAGCCTGCTTCGCGAGGTCCGCGTGCGCGTCCGCCATATGAATGTCGGGGTCAGCACCGCCACTTGCCGGATCTACAGCCGGTCCGACGACGGCTCCGACGAAAGAAGAACCGAGGAGCAGAAGTACGAAGTGACCTCGCCCAACGAAATCGGTAGCAGAGATCTGAGCTTCGACACCGACGACCTCGACCATTTCGGTGGAGGGACCTTCTCCGTCAAGTGCACGTTGGGCCCGGGTTTCGAGATCATGAGCATTCGCTCTTCGGAGGACTGAGCCATGCGAATCGCGCTCGTCGTCGCCGCCCTCTCGCTGTTGGGGGGCGCGGGGTTCTTGCTGTATCGGAGCACGCAGGCGGCGCGCGCAAGCGCCGGGACGAGTGCCGCCGGCGACGATCGTGAGCTCCGCCGGGAGGTCGAGGCACTCAGGGCGGAGCTGCGGGTGCTCTCGGCTAGACGCGAGCAGAGTTCTCCGCTGCCTGCGCAGTCGGCGCCCTCTCCGGCGTCATCCACGGTCGACGGGCCCACCATCCCGGTGAAGCTTCGCCTGAAAGACGTCGTCGCCCACATGCCGCCCAACGAGCGGGAGGCGTACCTGCACCGCCTTCAAAAGCTCGAGACGAAGCGACGCGTCGAACTGACGGAAGCCCAGATCGCCGCGGAGCCCCGCGACTCCTTGCTTCAGGCCAAGGTCGAAGGCGAGGTGCAAGCAGCGCTCGCGTTACTCGATACGCGCGAATTTTCCGGCACGCGCTTGAGCTCCGTCGAATGCGGGTCCACGCTGTGCATGATCGAGGTGGACCAGGACTCCCCCTCCGAGCACGAGGCCTTCAGCGGCCGCTTCAACCTGGACCGGCGGACTTTCGCGGTGCGGCGCGGCGGGGAGTCGGACGAACCCGGACAGCGCCGCGGCTGGACGGTCTTCGTCACGGCGCCGGGCAAACGGTTGCCTCGCGCCGAGCTGGAAGAACTCGTAGCCCTTCTTCCGCCGGAGTAGCGCCAGAGCGCCTTTCTGCGGCTGTTGCGAAGCGCAATCTTGGCCCCAGGGCGCGCCGTCGCGTCGTCGGGCTCGTGACCTGAGCTGGTCTCGAACTTGCTTACGGTGCGTTACCACCGTGACCTGCCTCGACCTTAGACGCACCTCGGGCCGTTCGAAGCTTGGACATTTCGCTTTCCTGCTCGTGGCCTTCGCGGCCAATTGCGGCGGGGAAAATGAGGCGAAGCCCCCCGGACCTGCGTCGGGCGGTAGTGCCGGAACCAGCGGAGGGAGCTCAGCCGGCGGAGCGTCGGGACAAGATTCCGCGGGCGAGGCAAATGGTGACGACGCCGGCGCGGCTGGGGCGACCGAAGGCGGGCCTGCCGACGCAAACCAGCTCGTGCCGGGAGCGGCGACGATGGCGGGTATCACCGACGATGGTTGGGTGATCATTCGCGCGAGCGACGCGCTGCTGGCGAAGGAGATCGGAGGCGACGAGGAGCCCGAGACCATCGGTGAAAAGGCGGGCACGGTGGTGATCGAGGGCCGCACCGTGTTCAACTGGGTGGACATCGATTGGGAGGAGGGTGTCGGCGACCTGTCCGTCTGGACGCGCGAAGGCGGCACGCATTCGGTTGGAGCGACCATCTATTCCGAGGGCCTGGTCGCGGCGAGCGCGAGCGGGGCCTTCGTCGTGTATCCCGCTGCTGTCGGGGAGGTCGGCGGCGAAGGCGGTGGAGGCGGCGGAGGCGGCGAAGGCGGCGAAGGCGGCGGCGGGGGTGGCGAGACGCTCACTCTGAGGATCGCGTCGAACGACTTCGACAGCGACGACGTGCTCCTCGAAGAGGTCGGCACGAGCGGCGACGAAACTTGCGGGCCGAGCCTCGGCTTCGCGGGCGAGCGTCTGATCGTCGGCTGGTGCGAGCCGGGCACGCGCGAGGCCCGCATCGAACGCTTCGAACGCGGCGAAGACGGCTGGGAATCGACCCTCATCGCGGAGGACGCGCTCGGAACGTGGTCAGCCGACGCCTCGGGTGATCGCATCTTCTACCAGGGCAGCGATTACGTCGGCTACTTCAACGAAGGCGGGGACTCGTCGCGCGTCGACGGGAGCGTCAGCCGCGGCTTCATCACCCCCGACGGGTCCGCGGTTCTCTACACGGTCGCCGATCAGCTGCGCCGCTCGCCCGTGCCTGACGCCGCGCCGATCCCCGTCGTCACGAACGGCTTCGCAGACGCCGTGAGCTACAGCGGCAGTTACACGCATACGCTGTATTCTTCGAAAATCACCTACGAGAACGGCACCCAGCGCGATCTCCGCTTGGCGCGTGCCGACGAGTTCAACCCCGAGCCGATCCAGATCGTGAGCGAGCCCATCGCCACGATCGGCCGTTCGAGCATGACGACGGCGGGCAACTTCGTCTTCTACCTGACGGACGTCGAGCGCACGGGCGGCACGCTGCACGTGGTCGACCTCGAGGGCAACGAGGTGCTCGCGCACGAGGGCGTGGTGGAGGTCGCTGCCGCAGGTGGGGACGCAATCGTCTTTTCCGACAGCTCGACGGACCCGGACGTCTACCCCGTGGTCGCCGATCTGAAGTACCTCGACCTGGCCGCGGATACGACCCCGAAGCTGATCGAAGCCGCGATCCTCGACGGCAAGAGCTTCCGGATCGACGCCGAGCACCGGCACGTGATCTACCCGCGCTCGGGTGTCGGACGCGATGCGGCGGATCCGGAACGCGACGGCTTGTACTGGGTCGACTTGCCGCTTTGAGGCGAGGTCGCCGGCGGAGCGGCACCGGGCCCGAAGCGAACGCTCGGGCTCGGCTCACCCGTGTCACGCCACCGTCGCCCAGATCTCGACGCGCCGCAGCGGCGGCAGGGCCGCGGGCGAATCGTACCCTGCGAACGTCGGTTCGCTCCCTGCGATGAGACCAGCCGCCTCCATTCGGTAGCGAAACTCGCGCTCGCGTTGCGCGATCAGCGCGCCGTCGTAGCTACCGCTGAAGCGCAGAACGGCTACCAGCTCCTCGGGTAGGCGGCGCAAGGAAATTCTCGGATCCTTCGGTCGGGGGAGCGAGTCGAGCTCGCGCGCCTTCGGCATCTGGAAACGCATGACGTAGCCCCCCGCCGATTGCGCCGGCCCGAGTGTTACGGGCGTCGTCATCGCCAGCCGCTCGCCGTCGCGCCGCGAGCCCTTTCGAGACACGCTGTAGGACACGGTTCTTGCGAGCTTCTCGCCCGGCACGTTCTCCCCGAAGAGGTAGTCGGCAAGACGCTGAAACCCTTGCCTGCGCGCCTCGTCGAAGGTGCCGGCGTTCACGGTCGTCTCCGCCACATTCCGCTCGGAATACAGCCGAACCTCCAGCCCGTTGAGCCGTTGCACCACCTCGTAGTCCGGCTCCTCCAAGAAGAATCGATCGAACTGCGACTTGGCGAGTACGACCATCCCGCCACAGGCGAGGGCAGCCGACAGGACAGGATGTCGCCGGAGCAACGCCGGTCCTCGCCCCAGCAGGCCCGCAACGCCGAGCCCCAGCACCGGAAGCGCGACCAACGGCGGCGCGTACGCAAGCGCTTGCGAGGCACGCGCAGGCTCCTGATAGCGCGGGGCCGATTCAGAGCGCCGTGAGCGCGCGGTGATCACCGACGAACGAGAGACTTCCTGAGTTCGCATGCGGGAATTCGGGGCAACTGTCGTGCCACGGGCTCAACGCAGCTTCGAGGGCCATTGCGGGTAGTGCAGCACCCACGCCGAACGTTGCCGCTATCTCTTTTGCGCTGCACCAGCCAGCGCGAGACGAGGGCGTCGCCTCCACACCGCGACGAAGCCGAGGAGGAGTCCCGAGAGCCAGCCGACCGGCGACGCAGCCCCGCGTGGCGCGACGCCGCAGCCACTCGAGATCTCGGATTCCGACAGCGTGTCGGCGGGCGCATCCGGGTTCCCCGTCATGCCCGCACCGGCCGAGGCTTGTGGCTGCCCCGCGGCATGCGTCGCTCCGGCCGAAGTTCCGGGCGATCCCCCGCCCGCGCTGCCCCCGCTCGTTGCAGCCGCGCCGCTGCTCGCACCGGACTGGTTCGGGGCTCCTGCGTTCGCCGCTCCGGCGCCGCCGGTCGTCGTGCCGCCGCCGGCTAGCGCACCGCCGCCGCCGCTCTCCCCGGGCCGTCCCGCACCGCCCGCGCCTGCGACAGGCTCCCGACCACCACT
>DASXWF010001549.1:0-6481 GCA_036503835.1 Polyangiaceae bacterium
GGGAGCGATGAGGGTGACGAACGGCTCGGGGGCGGGAGCGGGAGCCTGGGTGGACTCGGGTCCGGGCGTGGGAGCCGGAGCCTGGGTGGACTCGGGTCCGGGCGTGGGAGCCGGAGTGGGCTCGAGATCGGGGGCGGGAGCCAGAGTGGGTTCGGGCTCGGGTGGGAGCTCGGGTTCGGGGCGGCGACGAGCGGAGTGGGGCTGCGTCAGGCGATCGCGGAGCGCGTGTGCGGCCGCGTGATCGGGTTCGCTCGCGAGGACCTCGTTGACCACGGCGAGGGCGCGCTCGACGTGACCTTGAGCGAGGTAGATTTCGGCAAGGGTCAGCGTGGCGACGGGAGGCGGACCGCGCCAATCGTTTTCAGGCTTGGCTTCGCCGCGAATGGCGGCGGCCGCACCCGGGAGGTTCAGGCCGGTGTCCACGACGCTCGCGACGAGGTCACGCGCCACGCCCAGCCAGCCGCGCGCTCGGCGGCGCACGATCGGATCGCTCTCGCTGAGACGGACGATTTCGTCACGGAGCTCGACACGGGTCATCACTTCGGGGCGGCGGGCGCCGAGGGCGCGCGCCCGCTCGACGAGCTCTTCGCGGGACAGGTGGTCGAGCTGGGGATCCACGCTCACGGTTCGCATTTACGCCCTTGCGAGCGGGGAGTCGTCAAGCTCCGCTCGAAAATAGCTCAGTACCAGGCAGCGCCTGCGCAGGGTTCGCGCTCGGCGAGCGCCGCGCGGGCCGCGCCGATGTCCCGCGCGATCTGCGCCTGTAGCGCCTCCAGACCCTCGAAACGACGCTCCTCGCGCAGGCGCGCGACGAGGTGCAGGCGGAGCTCCCGACCGTAAAGATCGGCTCCGAAATCCAGGAGGTGGGCCTCCACGCTGAAGCCGGCTCCGACGGTGGGACGTTCCCCGATGTTCGCCACGGCTCGAGCGAGCACGCGCGGGCCTCCGGGGGTGAGCTCGTCGACGAGGCAGGCGTACACTCCGTACGGGGGGAGGGCCTCCGCGACACCGGCGAGGTTCACCGTGGGCACTCCGATGGTACGGCCGCGGCCCGCGCCGGCGACGACTTGGCCCGTGAGCGCGTGCGGCCGGCCCAGCATCGCTTCCGCGAGCCCCAGGTCGCCCGTGGCGAGCGCCGCTCGGATGCGCGTGCTCGAGTACGCGCCCCCGGCGTCGCCGTGAAGGAGCTCGGACCGCGCGTCGAAACCGAAGCGTTCGCCGAGCGTGGCGAGCAGCGCGAGATCGCCGCTTCTGCCCCGGCCGAAGCGAAAATTCTTTCCGACCACAACCCGCCGCGCGGACAAGGCACCGGCGAGCAGGCGCTCGGCGAACTCCTCCGGCGTGAGCTGCGCGAGCTCGCGCGTGAAGGGCTCGACGACCACCGTGAGCTCCGGACAGTAGCGAGCGAAAAGCTCGATCTTGCGCGCGAGCGTCGTGAGCGCAGGCAGCTCGCCCCGGCCGAGCACCTTGGAAGGATGCGGATCGAAGGTCAGCGCCACGGGCCGCAGGCCGAGCGCACGCGCTTCGGCGAGACTCGCCTCCAGCACCGCCCGGTGACCGAGGTGGACGCCGTCGAAGTTGCCGATCACGACCAGCGTGGAACGCGGCGGGGCGCCGAGGCGCTGGGCTCCTGAAACGGGGGCGGGTGGGGCGGGCACGAGCGAGAGAGTCCTGGCAGTGGTGCCCTACTACTACCGGTCGAGCACCGGAGCCAAACGCGGCTTGCGCCGGGAGCCCGGCGCCGCTACCCCGGGCAGGGATGACCCCGGAGCAGGCGCTCGCCGAAGCGAAGTCGGGAAACCTTCGCCCCGTCTACCTCTTGGTGGGCAACGAGGCCTACCTCGAGGCACAGGTGCTCGCCGCGCTGAAACGGGCGGCGCTCGTCGGCGCCGTGCCGGGGCTCAACGACGAGTACCTGCAAGCGGGCGAGGTCACGGTCGACCGCGTGCTTTCCGCCGCACGCACGCTGCCGATGATGGCCAAGCGACGCCTCCTGGTGGTGCGCGGGCTCGAACGCTGGGAACCGCGCGAGGGCAACGAGAGCAAGGAGCGGGAGCCGCTCGAGCGCTTGCTCGAGTACGCGAAGAGTCCCGCCGACACGACGGTGCTCCTGCTCGTCGGCGGCGAGCTCGACAAGCGCCGGCGTCTGGTGGCGACGGCGCGCAGCGAGGGCTGGCTCGTCAGCGTCGAGCCGCTGGAGCGCGCGGAGTTGCCGGCGTTCATCCAGCGCGCCGTGACGGAGCGAGGCGCGAAGATTTCGTCCGAAGCGGCCGACGTGCTCGCCGAGCTCACCGGGCCGGAGCTCGCTCAGGTCGCGGACGCGGTGGAGCGGCTCTGCCTGTACGTCGGAGAGGGCGGTGAAGTGGACGAGAACGCGATCGCGGAGTGCGTCATCCGCTTGCGACCGTCGACCGTGTGGGAGCTCGTCGGCGCGGTCGGCCGGCGCGATCTCGGCGCGGCTCTCGCGGCGCTCGATCGCGTGTACGATCCGGCCGATCGCGGCTTGCGGTTGGTGGGCGTGCTCGCCTGGTCGACTCGCCAGCTCGTGCGCTTCGAAGCGGCTCGGCGCGCGGGGCTGCGTCCGCCCGAAGCCGCGGCGCGCGCGGGTGCGCCGCCGTTCAAGGCGCGCGAGCTCGAAGCTCAGCTCAAGCACCTCGACAAAAGCGAGCTCGAACGCTTCATCGTGAACCTGGCGGAGCTCGACGCCGATCTCAAAGGCGGCTCGAAGAGGCCTCCGAAAGCCTCACTCGAGCGCGTGCTGGTCGGGCTCGCAGGTCCGCCGCGTTCCCGCTGAACGGCCGCATCGAAGCCCGAACGCTGCTCGGAGAAAGCTCCCCTTGACCCGGCCGGAAGGCGGTTCCATGTTAATCAGCGTACCGAACGGCGCGCCAACGCAAGCGAAAGCCTTGGGCTTTTGGCACAGGCACCGCTCGGGACGCCACAGCCATGAAGAACGATCTCCCCGTCGGGGCCCCGGTACTCGAGGAGCTCGCGCGAGCGCCGATCCCCACGCGCTTCGGACACTTCGAGCTCCACGTCTATCGCTGGGACGATCCGAACGCGCACCCCGCGCTGAGCAAGGAGCACTGCGCGCTCGTGATGGGGGATCTGCGCGGGCGGCATCACGTGCCCGTCCGTGTGCACTCCGAATGCCTGACGAGCGAGGTGTTCGGCTCGCTCAAATGCGATTGCCGCGAGCAGCTCGAGCGCGCGGAAGACGAGATCGCGAAGCGGGGCTTCGGCGCCGTCCTCTACCTGCGCCAGGAAGGCCGCGGCATCGGACTCGCGAACAAGGTGCGCGCCTACGCCCTGCAAGCGGAGGGCGCTGACACGGTCCAGGCCAACCAGCAGCTGCACCTGCCGGTCGACGCCCGAACCTACGACGTCGCCGCGGCCATGCTGCAAAAGCTCGGCGTGGAGTCGGTCGAAATCATGACCAACAACCCCGCGAAGGTAGAGGCGCTCCAGCGCCTCGGCGTTCGCATCGAGCGGCGTGTCCCCGTCCTCGTCCCGGCCACGCCGTTCTCCGCCGGCTACCTCGAAGCCAAGCGCAGCCTGATGCAGCACGAGCTCCCCTCGACGATCGTGACCCAGCCCTCCGTCGAGCGAGACGAGAAGGCGCCGGCGCCGAAGCGCTGGCTCGCGAGCTGAAGCAACGATTCGGCGGCGGAACGGCCGTGGCGCGACGGCGCCGCGACTACTTCTTCTTGGCCTCGCGCGCCTTCTCCGCCAGCCGCTCGCGCAGCTTCGCGCCGTAGCCGGGTTTGTTCGTCTGTCGCGCGCGCCCGATCGCGAGCGCGTCGTCGGGGACGTCCTCGGTGATGCTGCTGCCGCACGCGACGTACGCACCTTTGCCGATGCTCACGGGCGCGACGAGCTGCGAGTCGCTGCCGACGAAGGCTCCGGCGCCGATGGTGGTGCGGTGTTTCTGGAAGCCGTCGTAGTTGCAGAAGATCGTGCCGGCACCCAGGTTCGCACGCTCGCCGATGTCGCCGTCGCCGAGGTACGCGAGGTGGTTGGCCTTGGCGCCGCGCCGCACGCGCGTCTTCTTGGTCTCGACGAAGTTGCCGATGTGGGCCTCGGCTTCGATTTCGCTGTCGGGCCGAAGGTGGGAGAAGGGGCCGATCTGGGCGGACTCTCCCACTCGGCTCGAGGTCATGACCGAGTACGGCTTGAGCTCCGCTCCGGCGGCGATGCTGCAGTCGGTGACGACGGAGCCCACGTCGATGAAGGCGTTTTCTCCGACGACGGTGGCGCCGCGCAGGCGGACGTTCGCCTCGATTTCGGCGCCGGGCGCGACGCGCACCGTGTCGTCGATGCGCGCGTCGCCGTGTACGGTGACGCCTTCACGGCCGAGGCGCGCGCGGATCCGGGCGAAGAGCGTCTCCTCGGCTTCGCGTAGCTGCGAGCGATCGTTGACGCCCACGAGGGCGTCCGCCGCGCCGACGACGGGCAAGACGCGACCCGTGCGACCGAGCGCGGCCACGATGTCGGTGAGGTAGTACTCGTTCTGGGCGTTGTTCGGGGAGAGGCCGCTCAGGGCGCCGCGGATGTCGCGGGTGCGGCCCGCGTAGATGCCGGCGTTGACGAGCCGGACCGCGCGCTCGGCGTCGCTTCCGAGATCGCGCTCCTCGCGGATCTCCGTCGCGCGCCCGTCGCTCGCCGTGAGCACGCGGCCGTAGCCGCGGGGTTCGTCGAGCTCGGCCGAACCCACCGTGAGGACGACACCCTGCTTGCGGCTCGCTTCCACCACCTCCGAGAGCTCGCGCGAGGTGACGAGCGGCGTGTCTCCGCACAGGATCAAGACGTGCTCGGTCTCGACGCGCTCGAGCCCGACGCGCGCCGCGTCCCCCGTGCCGCGAGGTGGATCCTGCACGGCCGTCACGACCCGGCCTTCGAAAACGCGCTTCAAGAGCTCGTCGATGTCCGCGTGGCCGCTCGTCACGACCACGACGCGCGCGGCGCCGAGCTCGAGCGCGGCGCGCACCGGAAACTCGATCAGCGGGCGGCCGGCGAGCGCGTGCAGCACCTTGGGCGTGGTGCTCTTCATGCGCGTGCCGAGGCCGGCCGCGAGCACGACGGCGGTGAGATCGCTCATGGCAGCGCGCGCGCGTCCGGTTGGCGGCGGCTGGCCTTGGCTTCGGAGCTCGACTTCGCGGCCGTCTCGAGGGGAGCGCTCGACGACGCCACGACCGGAGCGGGCAACGGAACGGTTTTCGGAGTCAACACGGGTTGAGGGTACTTCGAACGATCGGCATAGACCACCACGGTCTCACCGGCGGCGAGTCGATCGCTGCGCGAGCGCCGGTTGATGCGCTCCATCCATCCGACACTCATGTCGTAGCGCTTGCCGATCGTGGCAAGAGTGTCACCCGTCTTCACCGTGACGATCAGGCGGCGCCGGCCGTTCAACCCCTCGAAGTAGTCGAAAAATCCGGGCGATCCGGCGAGCAGCACGCGCGCCGCGCCTTCCTTCAACACCCGAACGTCGGCGAGGCTCCGCGAGGCTTTCGGGAACACCTGTAGCACCATGCCCTCCTGCAAACGTGCCCCACTGTCGAGCGCGTTCCAGGCCACGAGGTCGGAGGAAGCAACGCCGAAGCTCGCGGCGACCGAGGCGAGCGTGTCCCCCGCGAGCACCGGATAGAAGACACGCACGCACTCGGGCGGCGTTTCTACGTCGCGAGCGACGACCACGACTTCGTCCTCGCGCGGTTCCGGGCCCGGCGCCTGCGAGCCCGGTCGCGGCACGAGCACGATCGTACCCGCGGCGAGCACCTCCTGAGGACCGATGCGGTTCAAACCGCGCACGGTGATCTCGCTCGCACGATTCGCGCGCGCGATCGAAGCGGGCGTGTCGCCCTGACGCACCGCGTACGACACGAGATCGTCGCGCGCGGCGGAAAGCAGGCTCCCGGCGGCGACCTTGGTGCCCGCGGGCAGGCGCACGCGGTAACTCGGCGACGCGCGTCCGGCGGCGACGGGCGGGGTACGCCCCGCCAGGAAGGAGGGATTCATGCGTTCGAGCGTCGCGCTCTCGACGCCGAGCGCGCTCGCGAGCTCGCCGAGCGCAGCGCCCGGACCCACCTCCACCACGCTGAAGCTCTCGGCGGCGTCCGGCTCGATGCCGTCCAGACCGAACGACTTCTTGTTGTTCATCACGATCGCGGTGGCGAGGATCTTCGGCACGTAGAGCGTGGTTTCCCAGGGGATCCCCGCCTCGTGACGCGCCAGCTCCCAGAAGTCGTTCGTGTTGAACTTCCTCATGGCGCGAGCGAGGCCGCCGTGGCCCATGTTGTACGCCGCCATCGCGAGATCCCAGCTTCCGAAGCGGCGATACAGATCGGCGAGGAAGCGCACGGCCGCGTCGGTGGAACGCTCCGGATCGAGCCGCTCGTCCACCCAGCGATCGACCGTGAGGCCGTAGGTGCGCGCGGTATCCGGCATGAATTGCCAGAGCCCGACGGCGCCGGCAGGCGAC
>DASXWF010001550.1:0-11180 GCA_036503835.1 Polyangiaceae bacterium
CTCGACGACGACATGCCGTTCCAGAGGCGCCGCAGCAAGCTGCCGTTCATCGCCGCGGCGGCGGTGATCGTCCTCGGCGGCGCGGGCTTCGCCGCGTCCAAGAACATCAAGGCCGAGCCGGCTCCGATCCCGGCGCCTGCCGCCGCGCCGATCGAGTTCCAGAAGACGGTGACGACGCCGCTGCCGACGTCGGAGCCGACTCCGGCGCCCGCCGCGGAGAAGAGCGAGACCGAGAAGAGCGAAGCCAAGGGCGGCCTCACCGACGAGGTGAAGGCGAAGCTGCTCTCGGCCGACAAGGAGCGCGACGCGAAGAAGAAGTCCGCTCGCGGCAAGACCCGCGGCGCGCCGCGCGCGAAGTCGGGCGGCGGCAGCGGTGTCTTCCGCGCCGGCGGCGACGCTTCCGATCCGCTGAACTCGAAGCTCTGATCTCAGCTCGCGCTGGATCGACTCATTCGAAGCCGGACTGGTGTCGCGGCTCGCGACGGGTCGGCACGACGACCAGGCTGGCGTCTTCGGGCATGCCGAGGCCGCCGAGTCCGGCGTTGAGCCGACCCGAAAGACCGTCGCTCGTCTCCTGGGCGAGGTCCGCGGCGCTCGCGGGCAGCCCGAGCGCGGACCAGAGCTCCCCGCTGTATTCCAGCGAGCCGCCCGTCGCGCCGTCGGTGGTGACGAACCAGATGCTCCCGCGGGCGAGCGGAATCAGCTCATAGGGATGTGCTTTCTGGCTGCGCGGGCCGATGTCGCCCGAGAGCGGGGGCAGGTGCAGCAGGCGACCGTCCGGCAGCGCGCACGCTACGGGCGGCATCCCGGCGTTCATCAACTCCACCTTGGCTTCGGCGTGCGAGATGCGGAGCGCCGCGAGCCCTACGCTCGCCGCGACCGCCTTGCAGACCATGCGGTGCAGCTCGGTGGCGAGCAGGTGAAAGGGTTGGTGGCCGACCAGCGCTTCCCGCGCGCGCAGCGCGAGGGCGAGGCGGAGCTCTTCCTGATCGCGAGCGGCCCGGACATCGAGGACCGCCACCGAGATCTCGGTCTCGGTGAGGACGATCTCGATCGCGTCCGAGGTCCGACGCCCCCGTAGCGTACATGCGACGACATTGTCGTATACGTTGGGAGTGCGATCCGAAGCGGGCGTCATGGGCCCCCCCTCCGCAAGTCCCGTTCCATTCGCAATTCGTACGAGTAGGCGACTCAACTGTGCGAAGTTCGACGCGCTCGCACCACCTAGTGTTGGTGAGGTGTCTCAATGCGAGAACAACGTCGTCTCGGAATGAGATCGTCTCTCAAATCGAGACGCTGCCCCAGGGTGGCAGCCAGCCGGCGACTTCAGTGGCGCCAAAATTCGCACCTGGTGAAGCGGCCTTGGAGCCGGTCATTTGTCCCTAATCGGGACTGCCTCCTAATGAGGCTAGAATTTGGACCGTAGGGGTTCTTGTGACATCCGACAGCAAACCTCCCTCGGAAGCCTTCGAGCTTCCGCCTTCCTCCGGCGACGTGGTGGCGCTGGTCGAGGACGATCCCGTCGCGCGCAAGCTGACCAAGGCCTGGCTCGAAGGGGCCGGCTACGTCGTGACCGAATACGCTTCGGCGCAAGCGATCCGCGACTACTCGGGCCCGCTTCCGACCGCGGCCTGCATCGACCTCGGCCTCGAAGGCGCGAGTGGCTTCGACGTGATGAGCTACTTGCGCGAGCGCGATCCCGAGCTGCCCGCGATCGTCGTGACCGCCGAACGCGCAGTCGACACGGCGGTGGCCGCGATGCGCGCGGGCGCCTACGACTACCTCACGAAGCCCGTGGATCGCGACCGGCTCCTGCACTCGGTGCGCCGCGCGTGCGAGCGCCGCCGGCTGGTCGACCGCGTGAAGAACCTGCAGAGCGTGCTCGGCGACGGACCGGTGCTCGACGCCATCGTCGGGGTCGCGCCCCCCGTGCGCGAGCTCTCGCGTCAGGTGGAGCGCATCCTGGAGAGCGACGTCGCCGTGTGCCTGCTCGGTGAGAGCGGGACCGGCAAGGAGCTCGTCGCTCGCGCCATTCACAAGGGCGGGCCGCGCCAGAGCGGGCCGTTCGTGGCCATCAACTGCGCGGCAATTCCGGCCTCGCTCCAGGAATCCGAGCTCTTCGGGCACGAGCGCGGCGCGTTCACCGGCGCCACGCAGACGCGGCTCGGCTGCTTCGAACGGGCGCGCGGCGGCACGCTCTTGCTCGACGAGGTCGGCGAGATGAGCCCCGCGACGCAGGCCGTGCTGCTGCGCACTCTGCAGGAGCGTACGGTGCGCCGTGTCGGCGGCGGCCAGGAGATTCCGGTGGACGTTCGCATCATCTGCGCGACGCATCGTGACCTCCGGAGCGAAGTCGACGCCGGGCGCTTCCGCGAGGATCTGTATTTCCGTCTGGTCGTGTATCCGATCCGGCTGCCGCCGCTGCGCGAACGCCTCGAGGACATCCCGCTGCTCGCGGGGCACTTCCTGGACAAGCTCCGCGTCCGCTCGGGGCACGGCGTGAAGCGCGTCTCGGCGCGCGCGCTCGAGCTCTTGTCGCAGCACTCCTGGCCCGGCAACGTGCGCGAGCTTGAGAACGTGATGCACCGAAGCGTGCTCGCCTGTCGCGGCGAGGAGATCGACGAGCGGGACATCCCGCCCGACCTCCGGCCGGACGAGGCGCGGCCTCAGCCCGCGCGCAGGCCGAGCGAGGATCCGATCCTCGGCGAGGAGGGCGACGTGCTCACGCTGCGCGAGCTCGAGCAGCGCGCCATCAAGAAGGCGCTGAAGCTCACGCGCGGCAGCGTGGGGCGCGCCGCGAAGCTCCTCGGCATCGGCCGCGCGACGCTGTACCGCCGCCTGGCCGAGCTCGACCTCGCGCCCGAATCGGCGCCGAGGGACGTCGCATGAGCCAGGAAGCTCGTCTGCAGAGCATCCCGCCGCCCGACACGCTGAGCCCGAAGCGGCTCGAGAGCATCGAGCGCGACATTTCGCGCGAGTTCTTGCTCGAGCTGGTCGATCTGTTCGTGGGTGACGTGCAAAAGCGCCTGCAGCACCTGGCCGACGCCGTGAACGGACGCGAGATGGTCAAGGCCGCGGACGTGGCGCACGCGCTCCAGGGCGCCGCCGCGAGCCTCGGCGTGCTGCGGCTGCGCCACGTCGCCGCGCGACTCGAAGATCACGTCAAGCAATCCGACTGGCGGGCTTCCGACGCGACGCTCGCTCGTTTGTTCACCGAATTCGCGCACGTGCGTGGTGTGCTCGGCGCGCTGCACGCGCGCGTCTCGCTCCCGCCGAGCAAGAAGTAGCGTGCGCGGCGCCGCGCCTTACCGCGGTTGTCCCTGCCAGGTGTCGTCGGCGACGACCCAGACGCACACCTCACGGCCCAGCGCCGGGTGAACGGAGCAGGTCATCCCGGCCGGACACGCGCCGCCTTGGGCGCAGACCACGAAACACGACCGCTCGCCCTCGGCGGAGCCCAGGCACTCGGCCGGCTGCCCGTCGCTCGCGGCAGGACAATCCGATCGTGTGTCACACGAAATCCTGCAGGAGCAGGCGTTGCAATACGGCTCACCGTCGTCCTCGCACGCCGCCGACCCCTCGGCGCTCTGGTTCCAGCAGGTGAAGGCCTGGCCTCCAGGATCGGGCGGACAGTACGTGAGGTACCCGGCGCCCTGGGCCCACGGGACCCACGGATACGGATCGACCGGTGTCTCGATCGCGGTGCCTCCGCCCGCGCCGGCGACAGCCGCGCCACTCGCGCCTGCGCCGGACCCTTCACCGCTACCCGAGATGCTCCCGCCCGTGCTCGTCGCCGCTTCCTGGTCGGGATCGGCGCCGATGACGAGCGAGTTCGAGCCGCACGCGGCGAGGCACGCGAAGGCGAGCACGCCGAGGGAAGCGCCGCGGCCGCTTCGTCCGTGGTTCGAGCGCGTCATCGTGCCGTTCAACGCGCGGGATTCGGATCGCCCGGCTGTGCGAGCGCGCAGGAGTCGCGCAGGCGCGGTATGAGCGGTGAGCGCGGCGAGCGTGCGGCGAAGAGCTCGGCGTCGCGCCGCGCTTCCACGACGCGGCCGAGCGCGCACAGGGCGAGCACGCGAGCGGCGCTGCGTTCCTCCGCGAGGGCGCCGTTCGGAAAGCGCTCGGCGTGCGCGGCGAGCAGCGAGAGCGCGCTCGCGGCGTTGCCGGCGCCGAGCTCGCGCTGGGCGCGCGCGAGCAGCGCCGTCTCTTCCGAAAGGCTCGGCACTGCGAGCGCCGGCGGTGCCGCCGGGCGCGCTTTGCGCTCCGCGACTTCGCGTGCGGCGTTCGGCGCTCGATCCGGCGCCGCAGGTGCCGGCAGCGCAGGCGCCGCGCGCACCTCCGTTTTCGCGGGAGCCGCGGGCGTAACGAGCGCGCTCGGCGCCGCGGATTTCAGGCGCATCACGAGCGCCGGCGTCGCGACGAGCGTGCCGAGACCGGCACCCGCCGCGAGCCACACCGCCACCGAGCTCAGCGTGAGCACGCTTTTCCCGGTTGCGGTGCCAAGAGCTACGCCGGCGGCCCCGACATGAGCGGATGCCGCTGCCGCCGGCGTGACTCCCCCGAGCCCCGCGCCCGCCGTTGCGAGCGCTGCCACCAAGTGCCTCCTCACCCGAGCGCGCCGCTCCGCGCTCGGGCCGTCAGCCAGCCCCACGCGCTCGATGAGCGCTCTGGCTTCCATGCTGAGTTCCGTCATCGTCCTCTCCAGTCGTCGCGTGCGCGACGGCGCTTGAGCGCGGCATCGAAGTCACTGCGCGCCGCGCGCAGGCGGGAGTACACCGTGTTCAGCGCCGTGCCCGTGATCTCGGCGATCTCGGGGGCGCTCATCTCTTCGAGCTCGGACATCACGAACACGGCGCGCCGCTCGCCGTCGAGCTCGTCCAGCAGCTCGTACAGGGTGCGGACCGCTTCGCTGCGCGATGCCGCTTCTTGCGGGCCGAGCTCGCGAGCGTCGGCGACGCCGTCCGGCAATGCTTCCTCACGACGGCTCGGCGAGCGCGCGAGGCTGCGCGCGACGTTCCAGGCGATGCCGAAGAGCCAGGTCTTGATCCCCGAGCGGCCTTCGAACTCGTGATGGCGGCGCAGCGCGACCAGAAAGACCTCCTGCGCCGCGTCGTCGAGCGTCGAGAGCGGTACGCCCAGCCGGCGCAGACTCCGCCACACGAAGTCGAAGTGAGCGTCGTAGAGGATTCCCCAGGCCCCGTCGCTGAGCTCCACGCCGCTTTCTCGCGGGGGCTCCTCGATGCTCGGGACGGCGGCCAGAGTCATTCCAACGTGAGTGCGTCCAGGCCCCCGGATCCGTCAGTCGAAATGCATTTCCGCGCCCGCACCCAGTCGCGACACGATGGCCGGGACCTGGTGGACCGTCCCTACATTTTCCAGTGTGAATTCGATATCTTGAAGGCTGCCGAGCAGGGTGACTCGAGCGCTCAGCCAGAGACTCGACGCGACCGCGTAGCGCGCAAAAAAAGCGCCGCCCGCGGCCATCCACAGGGCGCTGCGGGTCGATCGCGTGGCGGTGCCGAAGCCCTCGCCCCGGATGCTGCCGAGCTCGAAGGTCCCACACAGACCCCCCTCGAAAGGGACCTGGCGGCGGGCGAAGCAGGGCCGCGCGCCGAAGACCAAAAGTGAAATGTCCCCGCCCTTCTCGGGATCGAGCGCCGCGTAGGAGCGCGTCGGCACGAGCCACGTCGCGTCGAGATCGAGCTCGAGGTTCGAGAGGCGAAGGCCGAACGTGGCGGACGGGCCGAACGCCACGTCCGCGACGCTCCCGAAGTCGGCGACGGCCGAGGCACCGGCGAGCAGGACGAGGTGCCGCGAGCGCGCGGCGTCGCGTGGTGTTTCGGAGGGTCGCACGGGCGGTGGCGGTGGCGGAGCGGCAGCGGTGCTGCTCGCGGCCGGTTCGACTGGTTTCGCCGGACTTGGCGTCGACTCCGGACTCGGTACGGCCGGAGCCTCCTCGGTGCGTTCCCGGAGCTGGGGATCGATCGCGAGCGCGAGCACGAGCGCCGCGGCGTCGGCCAGCTCGCCGCACGAGGGCGCCTGCATGTCGCGCGTGAAGCGCTGCTCGCCTCGAAAGGTCTCGATCGCGAGCTCGAAGCGCTCCGGGCTCGCCTCGGTCACGCGAGCGCGCGCCGCGAGCGGCGTCTTCAGCACCTCGGTGACCGGAGCGCCGAGCAGCGCTTCGATGCGTGCCAGGGTTTCGGCTGCGGTGGGGCAGCCGCTCGGAGCGAGCCAGTCGAGGCGGAAGGGTCCCGCCTCGAGCGGCTCCGCGTTCGCGCTCGAGGCGACGATCAGCGCGAACGCGAAAGTCCGCGGCGCTCTCATGAACCGAGCGCTGGGCCGACGGCTGCGGCGTCGACGAGCGGCGCCTGACACGCGAAGTTCCGGCAGACGTAGAGCGCGGCCTTGCCCGCCACGAGCGTCTTGCCCGCGAGCAGCGGCGACGCGCTGTCCGATGCTTCGGGATCCGAGTGGCCGATCACGTGATGCGGCAGGAATTGCCGGCCGACGGCCGCCTCGATCGCTTCGCGGTCCTCGCTGCCGCGGCGTCCCACGATCGCGAGCTCGGCCGGCGGCGACTCGAGGAAATCGATCACGGCGAGCGAGGTGGCGAAGGCGCGCGGCGAGCGCGCGATGAGCCCGCCATAGGCGTCGACGGCCTGGCGGGCGCGTTCGACCAGATCTTCGCGGCCGAAGTGGCGGCCGAGCCGCGCGAGCGCGCGGGCGGCGACGGCGTTCGCGCTCGGGACGGCACCGTCGTGACCCTCGCGCGGGCGAGCGACCAGCGCTTCGTGCCCCGCGGCGGTCGAAAAGAAGCCGCCGCCGGCGTCGCCGAAATCCTTCCGTAGCCGCTCGGCGAGCGCGAGCGCGCGCGACAGGAACTCGGACGGAGCGCCGGCCTCGTAGAGGCCGATCAACGCGTCGGCGAGGTACGCGTAGTCCTCGAGGTACGCGTCGATGTGCGCGCGCCCGGCGCGGGTCGTGCGGTAGAGCCCGCCGTCGGGACGGACCAGCGCGGACAGCACGAAGCGGGCGGCGCGCTCGGCGGACTCGAGGTAACGCGGCTCGCGCAGCACGCGGTACCCGAACGCCATGGCGCCGATCATCAGGCCGTTCCACGAGGTGATCACCTTGTCGTCGAGCAGCGGCGGCACGCGCTCGCGGCGCGCGTCGTAGAGCTTCGCCCGGGACGCGGCGAGCGACGCGGCGAGCCGTTCCGGCGTGACGCCGAGCTCGACGGCCGCGGCCGGGAGCGTGCGGCGGCGCCGCAGGATGTTCTTGCCCTACCAGTTGCCTTCGGCGGTCGCGTCGTAGAAAAACGCGAAGTGGTCGGCGCTCTCGGTGTCGAGCTCCGCCTGAATCTCGTCGAGCGCCCAGACGAAGAACTTCCCTTCCTCACCCTCGCTGTCGGCGTCGGTGGCCGAGAAGTAGCCGCCGTCGGCGCCCTGCATCTCCCGCACGACGTAGTCCAGGGTTTCGCCCGCGATGCGGCGGTACTCCGGGTCCCCGGTGACCTGGAAGGCCTCGAGGTAGACGCGCGCGAGCTCGGCGTTGTCGTAGAGCATCTTCTCGAAATGGGGGGCGAGCCACTCGGTGTCCGTCGAGTAGCGCGCGAATCCACCGCCCAGCTGATCGTAGATGCCTCCGTCCTTCATGGCGTCGAGCGTGGTCTTCGCCATGACGAGCGCGTGCGCGTCGCCCGTCGCGCGATGATGGCGCAAGAGCAGAGCGAGCGACGCGCAGGGCGGAAACTTGGGAGCCGGACCGAAGCCGCCCCATTGCGCGTCGAAGGTGCGCGCGAGGTCGGCCGCGGCCGTCGCGACGAGCTCCTGGCTCACGCTTTCGGCGGCGGCGCGCTCGAATCCCGAGCGCACGTGCTGCACGAGCTCGTCCGCCTCTCGCAGAAGATCCTCGCGGCGCGTGTTGTAAAGCTCGGCGATGCGCGTCAGGAGCGAGGAAAATCCCGGCCGTCCGTAGCGATCGGCCGGCGGAAAGTACGTGCCGGCGAAGAACGGGCGCCCGTCGGGCAAGAGGAACACGCTCATCGGCCAGCCGCCGCTGCCGGAGATCGCGAGCGTCGCCGCCATGTACACGTCGTCGAGATCGGGCCGCTCCTCGCGGTCGACCTTGATGCTCACGAAGAAGCGATTGAGAATCTGCGCGACGGCCTCGTCCTCGAAGCTCTCGCGCTCCATCACGTGGCACCAGTGGCACGCGGCGTAGCCGATGCTCAGGAAGATCGGCTTGTCCTCGCGCGCCGCGCGGCTCAGCGCTTCCTCGCCCCACGGATACCAATCGACCGGGTTCTCCGCGTGTTGCAGCAGGTAAGGGCTCGTCTCCCGGGCGAGGCGGTTCGTCACGCGCCACGATCCGACGCGCTATCCCGAAAGTCCAGCGAGGGGTCTTTTTCTCCGCGCTTCTGAGCACTCGACTGCTCACGAGTTGAGCAGTGCACGACTCAACTCCTGGTGCGAAAACGGTGCGCACGCGAGCGCGCACGGCCGCTTTTGGCGGGGATCCGCGGGGGTGCGCGGAGGGGTCGCGCGCTGGCTCGGAAACTGCAGAGTCGCGGCGAGCGCGAGCATGCTCCGGAGGGTACCGTGAAGAGTGCAAGGTGGTCGGTCGGAAGTGAAGCGGGCGCCCCGCGGCGCCGTCTGCGGAGTTCCGTCGCAGGCATCGTTCTCGGGCTCTCCGGCTTCGCCGGTGCCTGTGCGTCCGGTTCGGAGCCGGAGCAATCCGCGATCGCGGCGAGCGAGCTCACGCAAGAGCAGCAGCTGATCCTCGGCTTCGAGCGCCCGACCACGGATTGGTCCGCGCCGAACGGAACGCTCGCGCAGAGCACGACGGTGAGCCAGGGCTCGAAGGCCCTGGCCGTTTCGCCGAACGGTTGGACCGAGGTCACCAGCGTGGCTTTGAGCTCGCTCGGTCCGGTGCAGACGACGTTGAAGGTCGACGTGCGCAAGCCGGCTTCCGGCAGCTGGGGCGAGGTGCGGGCGATTCTCGTCTCGCCGACGCTGAACCTGACCTGGACGGATCTCGGCGGGGTCGCGCTTTCGACGCTGCCCGTCGGGCAGTACTCGACCCTCAGCTTTTCGCTGCCGACGTCCGTGCGCAACGCGCTCGCGGGAACGTACGGCGATCTGCGCATCAAGATCGTCGTCAACGGGCCGTCGTTCAGCTCGCCGTACCTGGTCGACAACATCGTGATCGCGCAACCGGGCGGGACGGGTGGAACCGGTGGAACCGGCGGTTCGGGCGGCAAGGGCGGCACGAGCGGAGGCGGAGCGGGCGGCAAGGGCGGGAGCGGTGGAAGCGGCGGCACGAGCGGAGGCGGAGCGGGCGGCAAGGGGGGGGCCGGCGGAAGCGGTGGAGGCGGCACCGGTGGATCGAGCGGCGATCCGCTCGGAGACGTGCTCGGGTTCGAGCGCCCGACCACGGACTGGTCGTCGCCGGTGGGCGCGCTCAGCCAGAGCACGGTCGCGACTCAGGGCACCCGCGCGCTCGGCGTGATTCCGAACGCGTGGACCGAGATCAACAGCGTCGCGATCGGGCCGCTCGGGGCCGTGAAGAACACGGCGACGCTCGACGTGCGGCTGCCGGGCGCGACCAGCTGGGGCGAGGTGCGCGTCATCCTGGTCTCGCCCTCGCTCAACATGTGGTGGACCGATCTCGGCAGCGTGGGCCTGCCGTCACTGCCCGCGGGGCAATACGCGCGCGTCAGCTTCCGCGTGCCGCCCGCGGTCGAGACGCTGCTCGAAGGCGGCTACAGCGACCTGCGCTTCAAGGTCATCGTCAACGGGCCTGCGTTCGCGAGCCCGTACCTGCTCGACAACATCGTGATTCGCGATTCCGGCGGCGGAACGGGGGGTACCGGCGGCGCGGGCGGTACCGGCGGAACGGGCGGCACCGGCGGCACCAGTGGTGCGAGCGGCGCTTCGGGGGCGAGCGGCAGCGGCGGCGGTGTCGGAGGTTCGGCCGGCGCGGGAAGCGACGAGGTCCTCTCGATCAGCTACCCCCAGGGCCAAACGCGCGAGAGCATGTTCCTCTCCGCGAGCCACTATCTCCAGGTCAACGACCGCGTCGAGGTGAACCTCCCCGGAACGCTCACCAACGTCGCGGGTCTCGGGCAGCCGGGCGTCGAGATCGGCGCCGGCGTCAAAGGTCACACCAACGTCTTTGCGGGCGGCAGGATCTACGTGCGCTCGCAAGCGATCGTCGAAGGCTTGCTGCGCACTCCCGGCGTCATCGACGCGCAGGACGGAAGCGTGCAGCTGCCCGGACCGAAGCAGCCCGGCACGGCCGTACCGGTTCAGACCTTCACCTGGACGGCCGCCTTCCCGACGAACCCGGTCACGCTGCCGGTCATCGAGGACGACCTCGTCCTCGATCCGGGCGCCTACCTCGATCTCGACGTGCACGACGCGCGCGTGTCCCTGCGCACCGGCGTCTACTACTTCGAGTCGCTCAACACCGAGCCCGACGCGCGGCTCGAGATCGACAACGCTGCCGGTCCGGTCGTCATCTATGTGCGCTCCCGCTTCACGTTCAAGGGACCGTTCACCGGCGCGCAGCGTCCGGCGCAGGTCTTCGTCGGCTACCTCGGCACGCCCACCGCTTTCCTGCAGGCGCCGTTCCTCGGCACCATGGTCGCGCCGAACGGCGAAATCGAGCTCCACCGGCCCACCTCCCTCAAACACCAGGGCAGCTGGTTCGCGAAGAACCTCGAGGTCTTCTCCGACTCGCACATCCTGCACGTACCGTTCGACTAGAGCACGCTTCCGACCGGGCCCGGCACGGACACCGACGTCCCCGATACCGACGGTGACGGCCCGAAAGACCCGGTCGACGGCTGCCCGCTCGACCCGCTGAAGAGCGAGCCGGGCCTCTGCGGCTGCGGCAATCCCGAAACCGACGGCGACGGCGACGAGCTGCCCGACTGCCTCGATCCCTGCGACGAGGACGCGGGCAACGGCGAGGTGCTCACCTGCGGCTGCCTCGACGAAGGCACGCTGATGCCGGCCGGCACCCCCTGCATCGTGGAGGCGTGTTCGGGCAGCGAGCAGGCCGCGACCTGCGACGGCATGGGGCAGTGCGGCATTCCGAATTGCGCGCCCATCCCCGGCGCCTGCACCGACGTATCGTTCGGCGGCAGCACGTACTGGATTTGCGAAGGTCCCGTC
>DASXWF010001551.1:0-3963 GCA_036503835.1 Polyangiaceae bacterium
ATTTGCCGTCGTTTCTCGAGAGCGAACCGGTCGCGCAGGTCGCCGATCTCGACGCGCTGCGCTGGATGTTCTCCGGCGTGCCCGAGAGCTTGCCCGACAAGGTCGCGATCGTTTCGACGCGGGCGGGCGGGGCGCCGCTCGATCGGATCGACGCGGTCGAGCTCGAAACGACGGGCTGTCCGCTCGAGGCGCGACCGGGCCTCGCGTGCCGGGCGACGCCGCTCATTCGCGCGACGGCCGACCGCATCGACCGGCAGCATCCGGAGTCGTCCGGTCGCTCGCTGCGCGCCGAGGTGGGCGGGCGCATCACGCTGTTTGCCCGAAATGCGAAAGCCGCGAGCATTCGCGTGGGCGGCCCGCGTGCCACGGCGCTCGGGCCCATCGAGCGCCTGCGCGCGCGGATCCGCGTGCACATCTTGCGCGGAGCGCGCGGCGGCGTGCCCGCCATCGGCGGAGACGACGCCGGTGCGCGCGAGCTCGGGCGGCTCGAGGTGGATCGCGCGAGCGGGCTCTGGGGCCAGTGCGGGATCCATTTCGGTCCGCCGAACCTGGTCGAGGTCACCGTGCGCGAGCCCCCGCCGCCGTTTCTGCTCGCCGTCGGCTGCGAGCTCGGCCTGCCCGCGCGCGGCGGAGAGGTGCGCTTCCAGGTCGGAGGCCGCCGCATGCGCGTGCCCTTGCGAGCCGGACAAAGCCCGACGGAGGTGGCCGGTAGCGTCGCGCGCGCGCTCGAGGCTGCCGGATTCGCTGCGCGTGTCAGCGTCAATCCGCCGATCGGCCCGTCCGCGCAGCGCACGGCCGACGTGCTCGTCTCGCGCAGCGACGGCGCCCTCGCCGAGCTTCGCACCGACGGTGCGCTGCCGCTCTCGAACGATCCGGCGCTCCAGGTCTGCCTCGGCGAGGTCGACCTGTCCGACGGCCTCACGCACTTCACCGATGCCGACGCCCCCGCCGGCACCATCGAGGAACGCACCCTCGTCAAAGCTTACGAGGACGGCGACCCGACGACCATCGACCTCTTCATCGTGCCGTCGTTCGGGGGCGCCGGGCGCATCGGCGAATCGTTCATCGACACCGAGGGCTCGGCCATCCAGAACGTCGTGATCCTCGACCGCGCGGCGATCCGCTCCGGCGCCCGCTCCTTCGCGCTGGCGCACGAGCTCGGCCACGTCTTGCTCGATTTGCCCGGACACCCGGACGATTTCGGCGTGGATCGCCCCTCGGCGCTCATGGACGCGGACGCAACCGATCCCACCATCTTCGGGCCGCGGCGCCTCTCCGTGGCGGAATGCGAGCGCGCGCTGCGACAGAGCGGCCCGGGCGCCTCGGTCCCGCTGCTCGAACCCTGGCCGATGACCCGAGCGCCCGGAATGCGTCCTGGAAGCGCCGCCTTGCGCAAGTGACCGAGCTGAGGGAAGAGGGGCGGGTGAGCACCGATGCCGGCGAAACCCGGGCCTTCGTCGTGCACTGGAAGAACCCAGCGGCACTCGATCGCACCCTCGCCGCGCTCCAACATCAAACCGTGCCGCTGCGCATCACCGTCGTCGACAATGCGTCTCCGCCCGAATCCGCGGCGCGCGTGAACGGCAGCGTCGAGCTCGTGCGTTCGGAGCGCAACGAAGGCTACGGTCCCGCGTTGAATCGCCTGCTCGCGCAATGGCTCGCGACCCCGGGTGGGCGCTACGCCGTCATCTGCCCGCACGACGCCTTGCCGCGCCCGGACTGCGTCGCGCGCATCCTGGAAGCCATGCAAAGCCGCCCGCGCGCGGGCCTCGCCTCCGCCGAATTCGGCAGCGGCACCCTGCCTGGCTACACCCTCCTTCACGGCTACGATCTCTACCCGGCGCCCGCCGGCACGGGCTTCTGTCCCGTCGAGTACCCGAACGGAACCTTGTTCGTCGTCGCGCGACCTTGCCTGGAAGAGATCGGCCTCTTCGACGAACGCTACTTCGCGTACGGCGAAGAGTGCGACCTCGGCCGCCGCGCGCTTGCCGCGGGCTGGGAAGTCGGGCAAGTGTGGGGCGCGTTGGTCGAAAACCCGGGGCGCGTCGCGTCCTCGCGCACCGTCTGGTACCTCAACTTGCGAAATGGCCTCTTGGCGAGCTCTCAGCGCGACGGCCTGCCCGCGGCGGCGCTCCGCAGCGCCATCACGCTAGGCCGCGGCGCCCTCCAGGCCGTTCGCGGCGAAACCGGGGAGGGCATCCCGCCCTTCTCCGTGCGCGCGCGCGCCGTCGGCGACTTCTGGCGCCGCCGCTTCGGCCCGCCCCCGGTGCTGCCATGAGCGCGGCGACCAGCGTCGGCATCCCCACCGGAGCGTGGACCGCGGAAGTCGAAACACTCGGCGCGTGCCCCGTCTGCGCCTCCAGCGTGCGCACGCTCCTTTATCCGGAAATGCGCGACATCGTCTTTCGCGTCGCGCCCGGCTCGTGGAACATGTTCCAGTGCGGCACCTGCGACTGCCGCTACCTCGACCCGCGCCCGAGCCGCAGCTCGATCCTCCTCGCGTACGACGCCTACTTCACGCACGAAAAACCGAACGACGAATCCCTGCTCGCGCCGCGCACCCTCCCGCGCCGCCTGCGCAACGACTACCTCGCCGCGCGCTTCGGCTACGCCCTCCCGAACCGTGAACCCTTCGGCCGCTTCGTGGTCCAAGCCGTCCCGCCTCGCCGCCGCCGCTACGAGCGACTCGTCCGCGACCTTTCGGCCCCCCAAAAGACCGGCGCGCGCCTGCTCGACGTCGGCTGCGGCAACGGCGAATTCCTCGTGCGCATGCGCGACCTCGGCTGGCACGTCTCCGGACAAGAACCCGATCCCAAAGCCGCGAGCGTCGTCCGCTCCCTCGGCATCGAAGTCTCCGAGGCACCCCTCGGCCCCGGATCCTTCAACGAACCGTTCGACGCCATCACGTTGCATCACGTGATCGAACACGTCCACGACCCGATCGAAATCCTCCGCGCCTGCCGCGCGCTCCTCGCGCCGGGCGGCACCCTCTGGCTCGCGACCCCGAACGCCGGCTCCTTCGCGGCGCGTCGTTTCGGGCGCAACTGGCTCGCCCTCGACTGCCCGCGCCACCTCGTCGTCTTCGGAGTCCGCTCCCTCGACCTCGCCCTCGAGCGCGCCGGCTTCAGCGAGCGCAGCGTCAAAGCCGACATCGGCAAATACGGCTCCGTCGGCACCGCGGTCGAAGTCGCGCGCCGCACGCGCGGCGGCAAAAGCCTCCACCCTCTGGAAGTCCGCCTCCAAAACGCCTTCGGCGACCTCGTCATGCTCCTCAGCCCGTCCCTCGGCGACGACCTCGTCGCCCGGGCGCGCGCCTAGCCCCTGCCGCTCGGCCCCAGCGTGAACACCTGGATCATCCTGGCCCCCGAGTACCCCCCGGCGATCGGCGGCATCTCCGACTACCTCGGCCAACTCACCGCCGCGCTCGTCGCAGCGGGCGACGAAGTCGACCTCTTCGCCCCAACGCCGGTCGCCCCGAGCGCCGACCCACGTCTGCGCGTCCATGAACTCCCGCGCGGCTACGATCGCCGCGCGTGGCCCCGCATCGAACAACTCGCGCGCGAGCGGCGCGACGCGGTGACACTCCTCCAGTACCTCCCGTTCCTCTTCGGCCACCCCGGTCGACTGCGCCACCTCCTCACGTGGCCGGGCCCGCTCTGGGTCATGTTCCACGAAGCGGCGTATCCCTTCGAACCCGGACAAGCCTTACGCCATCGTGCTCTCGCCATCGGGACACACCTCGCAGCACGCGCGCTCGCGGCGCGCGCCGACCGCGTCCTCGTCTCCACGCCCGGCTGCGAGAGCGCCCTCGAAAAGTTCGGTAAGAGCAGTTTTTCGGCGGTGTGGCTGCCCATTCCGAGCAACCTCTCGCGCGCCCCACAGCCGCGGAGTCGCGAAACCGTACTCGCGGAGCACGGCCTCGATCCCGGCAAACCCATCGTCGGACACTTCAGCGCCTTCGGC
>DASXWF010001552.1:0-9307 GCA_036503835.1 Polyangiaceae bacterium
CGCGCTCGACGGCTCGACGCTCTGCCCCCCGGGCTACGTGTGCGGCGAGACGGACGCCCAAGGAGTCGGCGTGTGCGCCTGAGAAGCGCGAGCCTGCTCGTCGCCGTTCCCCTTCTCGCTGTCTCCGCTTGCGGTCGCACCGGAGTCTGGCAGCTGCTTCCCGACGGGGACGACGGGGGCAAAGGCGGCCGCGGAGGCAGCGGCGGCAAGAGCGAGCCCGAGTGCTCCGTCGACGCGGACTGTCCCGTGATCGATGCGTGCGCTCCACCGGTGTGCGTGATGAGCCGCCGAGGCGCGCGCTGTGAGACGCGCCCCATCGACTGCGACGACGGAAATGCCTGCACGCTCGATCGCTGCAATCCCGACGTGGGCGTGTGCGAGCACGCCGCCCCCGAGGATCTCGACGGCGACGGCTACGTCGGCACGGCCCCCGCGGGAGCGCCCGCTTCCTGCGGTGGCGCCGACTGTGACGACGAAGATTCGTCCGTGCACCCCGGCGCCGCGGACGTCTGCAACGGCAAGGACGACGACTGCGACGGAGCGGTCGACGACGAGCAGGGTTACCGGCTCGCTTCGAGCCCGGTCGAGCTCGCTCCCGAGCTCGGACGCACGCAGCACGGGGGCATCGCGTGGAGCGGGGAAGCGTACGGGGTCACCTTCACGTTCACGTCCGAAAGCTTCCACAAGCAGAGCTACTTCGGCCTGCTGGACTTCGACGGCACCCGCGTGAAGGAGCCGGCGCGCGTGAGCGAGATCAACGCGGACACCTACGCGGGGCCGGTCGCGTGGTCGGGCGAGAGCTTTCTCACCGCGTGGGCGGACGCGCGCCAGGCGAGCAACTACGAAATCTACGCGACGCGCTTCGATCGGGACGCGCGCGAGCTGTCGCCGGACCAGCGCCTCACGGACGCCTACGATTTTTCCCTGAGACCGAGCCTTCGCTACACGGGCAGCGAATACCTGATGGTCTGGGACGATCACCGCTTCGAAGATTCGGGCGGCGCGCTCGCCATCTACGGTCGCCGCATTTCGACCGGCGGCGTGGCGCTGGGTGGCGAGATCCGGCTCACGAGCGAGGGGGAGAGCGCCGAGTACGCCGCGCTAGCCCTGGGCCCCGAGCGCGCCGGCGTGGCGTACGTCGTGAACGACGGCGACGATTTCGCGAACGTCCGGTTTCGGAGCTTCGATCATGCCTTCTCGGACGGCGGCGCCCCCATCGAGCTCACGAACGACGGCCAGGAGCCCAGTCTGGTGCGGGTGAACCGCGACCAGTACGTCGCCGCCTGGCACACCGGCAGCGAGGCTCGTAACTTCGGCTCGGCGATCGAGGCAGTCCTGCTCGACTCCGGGGGCTCGGTGCTCGTGCGCCGCACGGTCACGAGCGGCGACGTCTTTGCGAAATGGCGGACGCTGGTCTCGCTCGGCGATCGCGTGGTTCTGGTCTGGTCGGGCGCGGGTCCGGACGGCGTCTACGCGCTCTACTACGAGCTGCTCTCGGCGAGCGACCTGTCGCCGCTGAGCCCGCGCCAGCTGCTCGCGACGAGCTCGCTCGGCGGCGTGCTGATTGACCCGGTCGCGACGCTAGGGGACTTCGGGGACATCGGCGTGCTCTACGACGACAACCGTTCGGGCGTGTACCGCGCCTACTTCGTGCGCCTGACCTGTCAGCTCCCGCTGCGCTGAGGAGGAATCGAAGCCCCGCGGACCCGAGGTACCCCGGCCTGGTGGACCTTGCCGGGAAGCGCGCGACCGACCACGCGCTCCGCCACGCGCCCTGCCTCGATCAGAAGCTCCAGGTCCACGCCCGTGCCGACGCCCATGCCGTGGAGCATGTACACGAGATCCTCCGTGGCCAGATTGCCCGCCGCCCCGGGCGCATACGGGCACCCGCCGAGACCGCCCACGGAAGCGTCGAAATCACGCACCCCGAGCTCGAGGCCGACGAGAGCGTTCACGAGCGCCGTGCCGCGCGTGTCGTGGAAATGCAACGCCAGCTTCTCGGGCGGGATCTTGGCCAGGAAGCGCTCGACGATGCGCCGAGTCTGGAGCGGGGTCCCGACGCCGATCGTGTCGCCGAGCGACACCTGATAGCAGTCCAGATCCAGGAGCGCCCTGGCGATCTCGAGCGAGCGTTCGACGGGGACGTCCCCTTCGTAGGGGCAGCCCCAAACCGTGGACACGTAGGCCCGGACCCGCACGCCCGCGGCTCGCGCCGGCGGCACGACCTCGCCGAACGTCTCGAGCGATTGTTCGATGCTCTTGTTCGTGTTCTTGCGGTTGTGCGTCTGGGATGCGGAAAGAAACACAGCAATTTCGCTGAGTCCCACCGCGAGGGCGCGCTCGAGTCCCGTGGCGTTCGGCACGAGCGCGCTGTAGGTGACGCCCTCGGGCCTCGGAGAGAGGGCACGGATCAGCTCGTCGGCGTCGGCCAGCTGGGGCACCCAGCGCGGCGACACGAAGCTCGTGAGCTCGATGCGTTTGAGGCCGGCGGCGAGCAGCGCCTGGACGAGCTTGACCTTGTCCTCGAGCGGCACGGGCGCCCTCTCGTTCTGCAGTCCGTCGCGGGGCGATACCTCGTAGACGGAGACTTCTGCCGGCAGAGCCGCGAGCATGACGTCCATTCTACGCCGCGCGAGCCCCCGCGGATTCGAGTGACGCTGCGCGAGCCGCCGAGCGTGGAAATTCGCCCCGTCCGCCGGTTCCCTACATCACGCCTCGCTTCCCTACATCGGAAACTCCGCGGCGCGAGCGGGCATCAACACTCGCGAGCGAGTGAACGAGAGTCGTCTACTCTGGAACAGGCTCCTGCGGGACGACGGGCTCTCCCGGTCGTTCTGGTACTGACAAATTCGGGTGAGGTAGTGCTAGGACTCTAGGCCTGTCGAGCGACCCTCATGCATGTCGACTTCTACTACTCGATCGCGAGCCGCTACTCGTACCTCGCGGCCTCGCAGCTCCTGGCGCTCGAGGAAGAAACGCACTGCCGCGTGCAGTGGCATGCGCTGAACAGCGTGAGGCTCCTGAAGGAGCGGGGGCAGAGTCCGTTCGACGGTCCGGCGAGCTCTGGTCAATACGACTGGACCTATCGTGAGACCGACGCACGGCGCTGGGCGGAACTCTACGACATTCCCTTCGTGGAGCCGCGCGGACGCATGGACTACGACTCCGAGTCGCTCGCGCTCGCGGCTACTGCCGCCAAGCGGCTGGGCCGCGCCGCCGAGTTCAGCCGCGAGCTCTTCGCCGAGCTCTTCGGCGGGGAGACGCTGCGGATCGACGGCGAGGCCTACCGGCGCTGCGCCCAGAAGTGCGGCCTGGATCCCGACAGCTTGAGCGCCGAGCGCGAATCGACCGCGACGCGGGCCGCCCTCGAACAGACCATGCGCTCCGCTCACCGCGTGGGTGTGTTCGGCGTGCCGACGTTCGTCGTGGGCAGGGACCTCTTCTGGGGCAACGATCGCTTGCCGCTCTTGCGCCGGCGCTTGTTCGCGACTTCGGCCTCGCCCAATCGATAGAGCGCGCCGTTGCGGCGCCGCGAGCGCTGGGCCAGCGTTCCGCCGCGCGTCGCGCGCAGACCGGGCGACGGTCGCGCCGGCGCGGGCTTGACGCGGCGGAGCCCGGCCGCGGCGTTGGCGATCAAGAACCACGCTGCGCCACCGCACTCGGAGGCGATCTGGAACGCCAGACCCTCGAGCCGCAGTCGCAGTGCGCGCCAGGGCACGCGTTGATAGCGTCCGAGCCGCGGCCGGATCAGAACGAGCAGTCCGCCCGGCGCGAGCAGGCGCGAGACCTCGTCGAACGAGAGCTCGCGTTCGACGCTGGGTGACGGTAGCGACAGGAAAATCGCCTGGAACGCCGCGTCCGGTTCCGCGACACCGACGGCCGTGCCCGTCGCGCCGTCGCGCCGGAATTCGGCGAGGCGTGCGCCGGCGAGCCGCCGCGGGCACAGCCATTCGAGCAGCAGGCTGAAGAGCGACCCTTTGGGCGAGCCGATCTCGAGGACGCTCATCCCGCGCAGGCGCGGCGCGAGCTCGCGGAGCGGCGTGAGCACTTCGTCACCGCGGACGAGCGCGTCCTCGTAGCGTTGCCAAGCCGAACGTCGCGCGATCTTCATCCCGTGCTCCGCCGAACGAGCGCGCCGCGGTCGACTCCGCGCCGGCTGGAACCCGTAGCCGGCCCGCGGATCACCGCGTGAATGTGAAAGTCATTTTCAGTTAAGCTCCGCGACTGTCAAGCGTTTTCCACGCTCGCCGAAGGAAGTGTAGCGACGAGCCGCACGTTGCGTCGCCGCAAGGGGGGCGCGGAAGTCCTCCGCGCGGCCCGAGCACCCATGTCTAGCAGTCGAGCAGGCGCATCTGGCGCTGGCGCGGGTGCGGTACGAAGGGGATCGGGTATTCGCCGCTCCAGCACGCGTGACAGAACGACGTATTCGAGAGCGGCTGCGCGGCGATCGGCAGCGAGCGGCGGGTGCTCCGGCCCGCCGCGTCGGTGTGCGCCCGGACGACCGCGTCCTTCATGCGATCGATCGACAGGTAGGCGAGCGTATCGCTCGTGATGTAGCGGTTGATCTGCTCCACGGAGTGGCTCGACGCGATCAGCTCGCCGCGCGTCGGCGTATCGATGCCGTAGTAGCAGGGCCACTGGGTGGGCGGGCTCGAGATGCGCAAGTGCACCTCCTTGGCGCCCGCGTCCCGCAGCATCTTGACGATCTTGCGGCTGGTCGTGCCGCGCACGATGCTGTCGTCGACCACCACGACGCGCTTGTCGTGGAGCGCGCCGCTCACGGGGTTGAGCTTCAGCCGCACGCCGAAATGGCGGATGCTCTGCTGGGGCTCGATGAAGGTGCGGCCGACGTAGTGGCTGCGGACGAGCCCGAGCTCGAAGGGAATGCCCGAGGCCTCGGCGTAGCCGATGGTCGCCGGGACGCCCGAGTCGGGCACGGGAATCACCACGTCCGCCTCGATGGGGTGCTCCTGCGCCAGGGCGCGTCCCAGGTTCTTGCGAGCCTCGTAGACGCTCACGCCGTCCAGGTTCGAGTCGGGGCGGGCGAAGTAGACGTACTCGAAGATGCAGGTGTGGCGCTTCTGCTCCGCGAAGGGACGGGTGCTGCGCAGGCCGTTGCGGTCGATGATCACCATCTCGCCCGGCTCCACGTCGCGCGAGTAGTCGGCGTCGATCAGGTCGAAGCTCGTGGGCTCGCTCGCGACCACCCAGGTCCCGGTCTCGCGCAGGCGGCCCAGGCAGAGCGGCCGGATACCGAGCGGGTCGCGCACCGCGATCAGGGCGGTCGGCGTCAAGCAGACGAGCGAATAGGCGCCCTGAACCTGGGAGAGGGCGTCGGCCACGCGGTCCTCGGTCGCGCGCTGGGTGCTGATCGCGACCAAGTGCACGATGACCTCCGTGTCGCTCGTGCTCTGAAAGATGGAGCCCCGCGCCTCGAGCTTTTCGCGCAGGGCCTCGGCGTTGGTCAGGTTCCCGTTGTGGGCGACGGCGATCGAGCCGCGCGCGTAGTCCACGGCGATGGGCTGGGCGTTTTTCAGCATCGAGCCGCCGGCCGTGGAATAGCGGACGTGACCGATGGCCACGTCGCCCCTCAGGCGGGCGAGCTGCTCGGGCGGGAACACGTCGATGACGTGGCCCATGCCCCGGTACACGCTGAACACGCTGCCGTCGGTGGTGACGATCCCGGCGCTCTCCTGGCCGCGATGCTGGAGCGCATGCAGGCCGAGGTACGCAAGGTTGGCCGCTTCAGGGTGGCCGAAGATACCGAACACGCCGCACATCGGGTGGATAGGTAGGTGGAGGGGGCACAGTGTTTAGCAGATTCTCGACGCTCCGCCCTGGCTCGGCCGGCGGGCCGCGGAAGGGGCGCCAACAAGGGGATCGTTCGCGCGAAAAAGCTCCGCTATTCTCGGAGCGAGCGAGCCTCTCCTTCGAGCTCCTCCCGAATCCATGGGCGCCCTCGACGACCTTCTCGCTTCCTGGCGATCGAACCCGGACGCGGACTCGACCGTAGCGCTCTGCGCGTACGTCGGCTCCTCGGGCCGCGACGAACTCGTGCGCGAGATCGGAAGCACCGCGCAAAATTGGCACGCACGCGACGCGACGGTGATGCTCTCCGTCGGGCGCATGTACCTCGACGCGGGGCTCCTGCCCGAGGCGCAGGCCGCGCTCGTCATCGCGGGCAAGGTCGACCCGAGCAGCCCGAAGGCGTTCCGCTTCCTCGGCGAGGTGCTGTTGCGCCGCGGTGACGCGATCCGCGCCGAGAAGGTGCTGGCGCGGTCGATGCAGCTCGGGCAAGACGACGCCGAGTGCCGTCACTGGCACGACCGCTCGTCGTTTTACATGGCGCTGCAGAAGCGCATCGGGGCGCCAGCGGTCGCGCTCGAAGTCGCCAAGGCGCTGCCGAAGGCGCCCTCCGTCCCGCCGCCGCAAATGCGCCCGCAGCCGTTTGCCTCGACCGAGGACGCGACCAATCCCCGGGGCGCGCCGCTACCACGCTTCGACTCGGCGGAGGAAATCAGCCAGGTCGAAGAGCTCACCATTCGAAACCCGGTTCTTCAAAGCTCGCCGCAAAAGATCGCGGTGCAGAACCCGCAGCACAAGACCGCCCGTGCCCGAACCATGATCGGCGTGGCGCCGCCCGCAGGCCGCTCGGCGCCGGCGAGCCGGGTGGTGATGCCCGCGCAGCAGAGCTCGCTCGCCAAAGCGACGCTGCCTTCTCCGCCGCCACCCCGTCCGGTGAGCATCGAAGATCTCGAGCCCGAAGAGGTCGACGAATCCTGGGGCGCGTCGAACGAGGAGGAGCCGACGCGACGCGTGAACCCGTTCGACATGCCGACGCGACCGGCCCAAGAGCGCGGCATGCCCGCGATGCCCCCGCCCGGTCGTGTCCCGACGGCGATCGGCATGGGGGCGCGGCCGGCGAGCCACGCGCCCACGCAGCGCACCCACCCCGAACCGTTCCCCGCCTTTCAGGAGGCGATCCCGAGCGGCGCGCCCACGGCCCGCTACGACGCGGGGCCGCCGCCGCCCGGAGTGCTGCTCGAGCACCTGACGCGCGTCGGCCTGTTCGAGCCCGGCGGTGGTGCGGCTCCCGCGTGGGAGCAGCCGCCCCGGCAGAAGCAGCGCGGCAACTGGGTGATGATCGCCGCCATCGTGATCTTCGCGGGCGGCGGCATCGGCGGCTGGCAGTACGCGCGCAAGATCAAGGCCGATCGCGCGGCCCACGCGGCACAGCTCTCGATCGAGGTCGACCGGCTCTTGCACAGCGGCGGAACCGTCGAGCTTCGGGCGACCGATCAGAAGCTCAGCGAGGCCTTCGATCTCGACTCCAGGAGCCAGCGCGCGGCGCGCCTCTGGCTCGAAAATCGTGTCCTTCGCACGTTGCTGCTCGACGGGGAGGTCCACGGCATCGACTCGGCGATTCATCGCGGCCGCACCGTCGGCCTGCCCGAGAAGGATCTCGCCGTCGGACGCATGACCTCGTTCCTGGTGGAAGGCGACCTCGCGGGAGCGGCGGCGCAGCTGCCGAAGTGGGACAAGGAGGCCGGTCACGACGCCCTCTACCAGCTCGCCGCCGGCGCCGTGCTCGAGCACGCGGGCGATCGCCGCGCGCTCGAACGCTACGAAGCCGCGCGTTCGCTCGATCCGAAGCTCATTCCCGCCGATCTCTTCCTGGCGCGCCTGGCGCTGCTCGAGCTCGGCAAGGACCGCGCGAAGCCCGTCATCGACGGCTTGCAAGCCAAGATCGGCGACGCTCCGCTCACGCGCGCGCTGCGCGCGCTCGCCTGGGTCGTGGATCCGGAGCGCGGCGACGACCCGCCGCCCGGCGTCCAGCTGACGCCCGAAGAAGCCCAGAAGCTGCCCGCTCCGCTCGCCTGCGTTCCGCACATGCTGGAAGCGGCGCGCGCGGTGCGCGTCGGCGATCATCAGAAGCTCTCGAGCGCGCTGGACGCCGCGATCCGCACGGCGGACAGCCCGTCGCTCGCGGCCGGGCTCGGGTTTCTCGCCATCGAAGCGGGTGACGAGCCGCTCGCGCGCAAGGCCGCGCTGCGCGCCGTCGGATTCGCCGCTCTCTACCCGCGCGCGCGCACGCTCGCCGCACGCGTCGCGCTGCTCGGCGGTCGCATCGACGAAGCCGAAAAGGCGGTCGAGCAGCTCGATCCCGCCAGCGCCGACGTGGCCGTCGTGCGTGCGGTCGCGGCCTACGAATCGCTCGAGCCGGCCGACGTCGACGGCGCTCTGAAGCTGCTCGGCGAGGCCCGGAGCGCGCACGCGTTTGCCGCGCTCGAGGCCGGGTCAGGGGTGTTGCTCGGCACGAGTTACCCCGCGGCGAAGGAGCTCGCGGCGCTGCGTGACCCGCGCGTGCCGTGGGGCGAGATCGTGGCGACCGACGCGGCGCTCGCGACGGGCGATCTGGCGACGGCGGAGAGTATCCTCGGCGCGCGCCGCGGCGAGGCGCTCCGGCCCGTCCATCACCTGCGCAGGGCGAGACTTCTCCGCTACCAGGGCAAGGCCAAGGAGGCCGTGGCCGCCGCCGAGCAGGCGCTCGAGGGGAACGTCACGCTCCCGCTCCTCATCGAGAGCGTCTACGATCTCGTAGCAGCCGAGAACCTCAAGGGCGCTCGGACCTTGATCGCCAAGTATCCGGTCGTGCTCGGTCCGCTCGGCGGCTGGCTCGCCGCCTTCGTCGACGCGCACTCGACCGACAAGAACGATCTTTCCCAAGCGGCGGCGCGGGTCGCGAAGCTCGATCCGCCGCCGGATGCGTCGCCGCTCGTGCTCCGCCTCCTCGTCCTGCGGTCACTCGTCCTCACGAAGGACAAGCGAGCGCGCGCGTACCTTGGTCCGCTCGCGCGGGGCAACCTCAAGCATCCCGACGTGCAGCTCGCGATCAAAGACATGAGTTGATCGCGTCGCGAAACACAGACCGGGTGGCCGGCGCGGGCAATTTTCGCGCCGGTTCGATGTTTCGAAACAATCGAGACATGCAGGTGTAATCGCGGCCCGGATATTCGAGCAAGTGCGGCCCGACGCATGGGGCCGCACTGGTGGCGGACAGCTCCGCCAGCCCCTCGAAACTCGGAGAAATGTGAGATGCGCCTGATACCTTTGGTCCCCGTTCGCCTGCTGCTTTCGAGCACGGTCCTGCTCGCCACCGCGAGCGCGTTGGCTCAGACCCCGGCCCCCACCACCCCGGTCCCCGCCGCGACTCCGGCTCCGGCCCCAGCTCCGGCAGCACCGGCGGCAGCGACCCCCCCGCTCTCGGCCCAGCCGGCGCCCACCGAAGCCCCGCTTCCGCCGCCCT